>CAMDXD010000005.1 GCA_945877995.1 Bordetella parapertussis | reverse complement strand
GCACACGCCGGGTACGCGCTGAAGAAGCCCGCCTGGAAGCCACGGCGCACGCGCTGCTGGAGCGCGTATCGATCGCGGCCCATGCGGACGACCCCGCAGGTAGCCTGCCCTACGGCCTGCAGCGGCGGCTCGAGATCGCGCGCGCACTTGCCTCGGCGCCGAAGCTGATCGCGCTCGACGAACCGGCTGCCGGGATGAATGCCTCGGAAACCGCCTCCCTGCGCGAACTGATCGACGCGCTGCGCGAAGACGGCACGACGGTCCTGCTGATCGAACACGATGTACGGCTCGTGATGGGCCTCTGCGACCGCGTGGCGGTACTCGACCACGGCCAGCTCATTGCCGAGGGCGTCCCGGCCGCCGTGCAATCCGACCCGGCGGTCATCGAGGCCTACCTCGGTGCGCCATCGGCGCCCGTGGCGGCGGCAGTCCGCTGATGCTAGCCGTCCGGTCGCTGCAGCTCGGTTACGGCGCAATCGTTGCGGTGCGCGGCATCGACCTCGACGTCGGTACGGGCGAACTGGTGGCGGTGATCGGGGCCAATGGCGCCGGCAAGACCACCAGCCTGAAGGGGATCGCTGGCGCACTGCCGGTGCGGGCGGGTAGCGTCCTGTTCGACGGTGAAGACATCACCCGGTTGCCCGTGCATGAGCGGGTGCGCCGCGGAATGAGCCTGGTGCCCGAGGGGCGCGGCATCTTCGCACGGCTCACCGTCGCCGAGAACCTCGACATGGGCGCCTACCTGCGGCGCGATGCTGCCGGCGTGCGTGCCGACCTCGAGCGCAGCTACGCACTGTTCCCGCGGCTGGCGGAACGCCGCCGGCAGCTGGCGGGAACCCTCTCCGGTGGCGAACAGCAGATGCTGGCGATCGCGCGCGCCCTGATGGGACGGCCACGGCTGCTGCTGCTCGATGAGCCGAGCATGGGACTGGCGCCGCTGGTCACGCGGCTGATCTTCGACACGATCCGTTCGATCTCGGCCGAGCGCGTGTCGATCCTCCTGATCGAGCAGAACGCCCGGGCAGCCCTCGAACTGGCGGCGCGGGCCTATGTACTCGAGGGCGGGACAGTCACGCTGGCCGGGCCCTCGGCGGCGTTGCTGTCGAGCGACGCGGTCCGGCGCGCCTACCTCGGGGAATGACGCGCGCGCCAGGGGCCAGGGCGGCGATCAGGACAAAGCTTCGGCGCCCCGGGAACGCTCGATACCGTGACCAAGCCACCCGTTGACGACTGATCTCAGGACGGTGAGATCGATCATCGGCAGGCACCGCTACAACAGGAGAGGCTGGACGAGACTTTCCATGTAGCCTAAGCTCACGTGCGAGAATTCCTGAAAAAGTTCCAGCATTTACCAAATCCTCCGGGTCCGCGTCACGCGGCCAGTGGCCAGCGGCCGGATTGCCCGACGCGCGGCGCTGCTTTCTTGAGTCTGAGTGGCGCAATCCGTTAAATCCAGACACCTCAGAGAGGTTCGCTGCCCGTGTTTCGATTCGCACTTCGCCTTGCAAAGCCAGCTGCCGGATCCCCGGCAGATCGGCCCGCGCTTCCGATCCGCGGCTGGACGCGCGTCGGTGCGGCCGTGGTGGTCACGGTGCTGCTGCTCGGCGCCCTCGTCTTCGTGTACTGGAAGACGCGGCCGCTCGACGAACGCGCGGTGGTCGAGATCAGCGGCCAGTTGCGTGCGCTGAAAGAACTCGAGGCGCGCTGGGACACCATCCTGCTGCGCTCTGCGACCGATGCCGAGCGCGGCTACGAGTCGGGGGTGAACCTGGTACCGATGGTCAGCAAGACGCTGCGCGCGTTGCCGAAGTCGGCCGCCAGCCTGTCTTCAGCCACGCTGCAGGACAAGCTTCCCGACATGATCGGCGCGTTCCAGGAAAAGAACGCGGTGACGGTGAGTTTCCTGTCCGAGTCGAACCTCGTCGTCACCAGCCTGCCGGAGTTGCAGCAGTGGTTCACCGAATACCTCTCGGCCCTGCGGACCACGCGCCGGGTCGACGATGCGACCCGGCAGACACTGCTGAACCTCGACCGCGTGGCCACGCAGGCGGCGGCCGACCTCGGCGCCTTCGCGATCGACGGCTCCGCGGAACGCGCGCGTTCGGTCAACGCTGCACTGACCGCGATCGACGAGGCGCGGCCTGACTACACGACGTCCCGGCTCACCGGCGCACGCGAAGCCCTCGTCAAGCTGGGCCGTGACGTGGTGAGCCGCAAGCAGCTGTCGGTCGAACTGTTCAAGGTGGTCTCGGACTCGACCGCCGGCCAGGAACTCGACGCGGTCATCACCGGCTTCGAGACCGAACTGCGGGCTGCGGCCGCGGAACAGCAGCGCTACCGCACGGCGCTGATCTGGTACGCAGCCGCCCTGCTCGCCCTGCTGGTTTACTTCGGCTGGCGGCTGGCGCAGAGCTACCGATTGCTGAACCAGGCCAACGATGATCTGAAGGACATCAACGAGTCGCTCGACCGGCGCGTGACCGCGCGAACCGCGGAATTGTCCAGTGCGCTGGCAGAACTGCAACAGTCCGAGACACAGCTGATCCAGTCCGAGAAGATGTCCTCGCTGGGGCAGATGGTCGCTGGCGTCGCGCATGAGATCAACACCCCCCTGGCCTACGTGAAGAACAACCTGGGCATGGTCGATGAACGCCTCGGCACGATCGTTGACCTCGTCGAGCATTTCGACCAACTGCTGCGCATGCTGCAGTCGACCGACACCCCCGAGCAACAGCTGCGCGACCAGTTCGCGCGGGTAGACCGCGACCTCGAAGCCCTGCGCAACCGCAACACCCTGGGCGAGTTGTCGCTGCTGGTGCAAGACGGCCTGCACGGCATCGACCGGATCGCGGAGATCGTGCTCAACCTGAAGGATTTCAGCCGCCTGGACCGGTTGAAGGTGCAGGTATTCGACGTGAACCAGGGCATGGAGAGTACGCTGCTGCTCGCCCGTCACCTTCTCAAGGGCGTAGAGGTGCGCAAGGTGTTCGGGACGCTGCCGCCGGTGCTGTGCGCGGCCTCGCAGGTGAACCAGGTGTTCCTCAACCTGGTCACCAACGCCGCACAGGCGATCGAAGAACACGGCCCGGGTGCCGGCCTGATCACGCTCACGACCAGGGCGGTCGGGCACAGCGTGATGATCGAGGTGCGCGACAACGGCAAGGGCATACCACCTGACGTGCTGCCGCGGATCTTCGACCCGTTCTTCACGACCAAGGACACCGGCAAGGGCACCGGCCTCGGATTGTCGATCTCGTTCAAGATCATCGACCAGCACAGGGGCAAGATCCTCGTACACTCCCGCCCCGACGAAGGCACCACGTTCACCGTGCTGCTGCCGGCGAACCAGTCTGCTGCCGGCTTCGAGAACAGTGACGCGCCGGTAACGGTGGCGACCGGGGCAGTCAGCGCGCCGGCCATGTCCGTGCCGTGAGCGGCCCGCACCGCGCCATGCGCCGTTTCCAACCCTGCCCTTTTCCGACCCAGGTTCGACCCAGATGAGTGCCATTGGCCCGCTACCCGCCACCATCGGCAAGTTCGAAGTACACGGCGTCCTCGGCCGGGGTGGCATGGGGACCGTCTACTCGGCCTTCGACTCGACCATCCAGCGGCCGGTCGCGCTCAAGGCGCTGATCAAGCGCGCGCTCGACCCCGAGCAGGCGATGGACATCCTCGAACGCTTCAAGCGCGAGGCCCAGGCTGCCGGTCGGCTGATGCACCCGAACATCGTGCAGGTCTACGACTACGGCGAAAACCAGGAAGTCGCCTTCATCGCGATGGAGCTCGTTGCCGGCAAGACGCTGAACCAGCGGCTGCTCGAGCGGCGCCGCTACGGTCTCAGGCAGATCGGCTCCATCGTCGAGCAACTGCTGTCGGCGCTCGAGTACGCGCACCAGAACGGCGTGATCCACCAGGACATCAAGCCGGCGAATATCCTGCTGACCAACGACGGCAGGATCAAGGTCACCGACTTCGGCATCGCCCATGTCGAATCGACACGCATGATCGTGAACAAAGAGCCGCTGGGCACGCCGCATTTCATGGCGCCCGAGCTGATCAACGGCGACACCGCCACCCCGTCGAGCGATGTGTATTCCGCGGGTACGGTTGCCTACGAGCTGCTCACCGGCCAGCGCGCCTTTTCGGGCAGTACGGCGTTCGTGATGCGCCAGGTGATGGACCCCGACGTCAATGTCGTCCCACCATCGGTGGTAGACCCGCGCATCTCGGCCGATCTGGACGCAGCGGTCCTCAAGGCGCTGGCGAAGCGGCAGACCGAGCGCTTCCAGAACGCCGCGGAATTCCGGCTCGCCTTCCAGCGGGGCATCGAGTCCACGCTGCGCGTGGTCGGGGACGCAATCGAGCCCGCACCGCTCGACGACAGGGCCACGCGCAATCTGGCGGCTGCCGCACGCCTGCTGCGCGACACGACCAGCAGCGGAGGCATCGCGTCGATGGCGCAGCGCGACAACCCGGCTGCGACCAGGGCGCCGGGCGTGCCGGTGTCCTCGGCGCACAAGCCGCGGCTTCTGGTGGTAGACGACGAGGAGCGCATCCTCAACTCGCTGAAGGCATTGTTCAGGGATGATTTCCACGTGTTCGCGACGAGCAACTGCGACCATGCCTTGCGCTTCGTCGAGAAGTTCCACATGCACGCGATCATCAGCGACCAGCGAATGCCCGAGATGCTCGGCGTCGAACTGCTGCGCCGGGCGAAGGTCACCTCGCCGACGTCGATGCGGCTGCTGCTCACCGGCTACTCCGACCTGAACGCGATCGTCGGCTCGATCAACGAGGGCGAGATCTTCCGCTTCATCAACAAGCCGTGGAACAACCGGGACCTCAAGCAGATCGTGCGCGAGGCCGTCGAAATCGGGCTCACGGTGGGCGAGCGGCGGGTGATGCGGGTCAACACGGCATTTCGCGAGGAAATGGCGGTGCTGGTGGTGGATCCCAGCTACGAGCTGCTGCGTTCAGTCAAGGAAATGCTGGTGGGCGTGTGCCAGATCCGGCACGCGATCGACGCCGACTCCGCGATGGACCAGGTCGACCAGCACCCGGTGACCATCGTGCTGATCGATGTCGAGTACGCCGGTGCGGAAGGCGTCGCACTGCTGAAGACCCTGAAGCACGAGAAGCCCGGCATCCTCTCGATCGTGGTGACCGGCGCATCCGATTCGGAGCTGATAATCGAGCTGATCAACCAGGCGCAGATCTTCCGCTTCCTGAACAAGCCGGTGAACCAGCAGCTCATCCGTTCGCACCTGTTGGCAGCCCTGGAACGGGCCCAGCTCCTGCGCGAGTCGCCGGAACTGACCCAGATGTACCGGCCGGCTCCGATGGCCCGGCAGCCAGCACTGCCGGATGCTGGGCTGCCGGCGGTGTCGAGTGCTGGGCTGCCGGCGGTGCCGAGTGCCGGGCTGCCGGCGATCGCGATGCCGGCAGCATCGTGACCAGGCCAGGGTGAGGACCTCCGCGACGGCGGAGGGGGCATCGGACGATCGTTGCGTGCCGGATTCTATAAATGACTGTCCACAGGCGTGATCCCGCGCCCGTGCCGCCCTGGCGCGCGGCACTGTATGTGCTGGCTACCGTCGCACTGATCGCTGCGGCAGCATGGCTCGCCTGGAACACGCGCCAGACCGACGATGGCGCGCACGTCGAAGCCGCGGGCAAGCTGCAATTGCTGAACGAACTGGCCGCGCGCTGGGACCTCGCCGTGGCTCGTGCGAAGACCGAGCCGGCGCAGGCGCTACAGGCCGACGCCAACATCGCTGCCTCGATCCGGCGCGCGATGTCCGACCTGCATGCCCTCGCCGCAGCCACCGGCAGCCCGGCCCTCGCGGCGAACCTTCCCGGCGTCGACGCCGCGATCGGGGATCGCATCGCGCTGGCCGCATCGATCAGTCGTACCGCGGCCGGCCTGGGCGAGGCCCTGTCGTCGGCCGTCGCGAGCAGCGCCGCTCGCGCCACCGCCGGCACTGGCGCAGGCCAGGGCGCTCTGCGCCCGCCGGAGGCCGCCGCAGCCGAACTGCTGGCGTTCTGGGGTGACGCAGGAGCCCGGCGCCAGCCGCAGGTCGAGGCGGCGCTCGCGCGACTGCCAGCCGACTCCGCCATGCTGGAGCCGGCACGCGCGGTACTCGACGGCAAGTCAAGGCTCGAATCGGCGATCGAACGCTTCACGCTGTCGACGGCGGGCCCGCGACTGGGCGCGATGACGACCGCATTCTCGGCCGAGGTCCAGGCCACCGTCCAACGCCAGCAGCTCTTCCGCACCTACCTGCTGTTCTATTCTGCCGCCCTCCTCGTGCTGCTGGGCTGGATCGCATCGCGGCTGGTGGCGAGCTACCGCGTGATCGCGCGCATCAACGGCGCCTTGCACGCAGCCAACGAAAACCTCGAGGGCAAGGTCGAACAGCGCACGCGCGAACTGTCGGATACGCTGGCCCACCTCAAGGATTCAGAGGCTCAGCTGATACAGTCCGAGAAGATGTCCTCGCTCGGGCAGATGGTGGCCGGCGTCGCCCACGAGATCAACACCCCGATCGCCTACGTGAAGAACAGCCTCGGCTCGGTCGATGGCCGGCTCGACGCGATCGGCCGCATGACCGGGGAGTGCGAGAAGCTGCTGGCGATGCTCGACGCAGGCGACACCCCTGACGCGATGCTCGACCTGCAACTCACGCAACTGTCCGCGGCCGCGCGCGGGCTAGGCGGCAGCACGGCGGTCGCCGAACTCGGCGCACTGGTGAAAGATGGCCTGTACGGGGTCGACCAGATCGGTCAGATCGTCACGCACCTGCGCGACTTCAGCCGTCTCGATCGCGGCAAGGTGCAGCGCTTCGACATCCACGAGGGCATCGAGAGCACGCTGCGGCTGGCGCAGCACCTGCTGAAGGCGGTGCACATCGAGCGCCGGTTCGGGACGGACGGCCACCTGGTCGGTTCGCCCTCGCAGCTGAACCAGGTGCTGCTCAACCTGATCACCAATGCCGCACAGGCGATCGGCCCGGGCGGCGGCACCGTCACGCTCGCCACCCGCGGCGATGAGCGGGAACTGATGCTGGAAGTCATCGACAACGGCGCCGGCATCCCGCCCGAGGTGCTGCCCAGGATATTCGATCCGTTCTTCACCACCAAGGGCGTCGGCCAGGGCACCGGCCTTGGGCTGTCGATCTGCTACAAGATCATCGCCCAGCACGGTGGCCGGATCGACGTGGCGTCGCGTCCGGGGCTGGGCACCACGTTCAGCATCCGGCTGTCGCGCGCCGGCGCGCCGGCCATGGCCGACGACGCGATGCCGCAGGCGGCCCCGGCATGATGCTGCCGGATCGCATCGGGAAGTACCGGGTGGACGCGCTCATCGGGCGCGGCGGCATGGGCCTCGTCTACCGCGGCTTCGACAACGCGATCGAACGTGCGGTGGCGATCAAGTCGATCAGCCGGACCTCGCTGCCGTTCGATGAGCAGGCGGCCACGCTCGACCGCTTCCGGCGCGAGGCGCAGGCTGCCGGGCGGCTGGTCCACCCGAACATCGTGCAGGTCTTCGAATACGGCGAGGACGGCGACACCGCATTCATCGCGATGGAACTGGTGGAAGGCTGTGCGCTGCACGAGGAACTCGCCGCACGGCGCCGGTTCACGCTGCGCGAGATCGCGCGCATCATGGCCGAGCTGCTCGATGCGCTTGCGCACTCCCATGCGCAGGGCGTGGTGCACCGGGACATCAAGCCGGCAAACATCCTGCTCAACGCCGACGGCCGCGTGAAGATCAGCGACTTCGGCATCGCCCGCATCGAGTCGTCCAACCTGACCCAGAGCGGGCAGATGTTCGGCACGCCGTACTACATGGCCCCCGAGCAGTTCCTGGGCCAGCAGGCCGGGCCAGCGGCCGACCTGTACGCGGCAGGCGTGATCGCCTACGAGCTGCTCACCAGCATCCGGCCGTACAGCGGCGGCACGCCGCAGATCATGCGCCAGGTGCTCGACTTCGAGACACTGCCAATACCACCCTCGCGCCTGAACGCGAACGTGTCGGCCATGCTCAACGAGGTCGTACTGACCGCGCTGGCCAAGCCGACCGAGGAACGGTTCACCAGCGCAGTGGAGTTCGCGACACTGTTCGCGCACGGTATCGTGGACAGCCTTGCGCTCACCGGCGATGCCATGCCGGGCGACGTCCTGCCAGCGCCCGCGACGGGCGTACCAGCCTCCGGGCTGGCTGGCGCAGGGCGCCGGCTGGCGGCCCTGCGGCGCCAGCAGACGGTACCGCCGGGCAGTACGCTTTCCGGCGAGCGCGGCCGCGTCGCCGGCCGGCCAATCTCTTCAGCACACAAGCCACGGCTGCTGGTAGTGGACGACGAGGAGCGCATCCTGAGCGCGCTGAAGTCGGTGTTCCGCACCGACTATCACGTGTTCGCGACCAGCGATCATGAGCGTGCACTCGCGTTCATCACCAAGTATCGCGTGCACGCGATCGTCAGCGACCAGCGCATGCCCGGCATGACCGGCGTCGAGCTGCTGCGTCGCGCGAAGGAGATCGCACCCGGTTCGATGCGCATCCTGCTGACCGGCTACGCCGACCTGGCCGCGATCGTCGGCTCGATCAACGACGGCGAGATCTACCGTTTCGTCGCGAAGCCCTGGGACAACAACGAACTGCGCTCGATCGTGCGCGAGGCGGTCGCGGTGTCGATCGAACTGGCCGACCTTGCCCCCCCGCCGTCGATACAGATGCAGCCCGACCGGGCCCTCCTGGTCGTGGACGGAGACGGCGAACTGTACCGCTCCACGCGCGAACTGATGGTCGACGTCGCGCCCGTACGGCAGGCGAGTGGACCGGAAGCCGCGCTGGGTGAACTGGCTGCGGGCGACATCGCGGTCGTGCTGTTCGACATCGACACCGGCAATCCGTCCGACAACGCGAACCTGATCAAGACGCTGAAGCAGGACCACCCGCAACTGCTGACGCTGGCAGTCACCGAGGCCTCCGATTCGGAACTGATGATCGGCCTGATCAATGAAGCGCAGATCTTCCGCTTCATCAACAAGCCGGTGGCGCTGAAGAGCCTGCGCGGGCACCTGATCGCCGCGGTGGAGCGCGCGCAGCAGTTCGAGCAGGTCCCGCTGCTGGCCAGGCGCCAGGTGCCCGAACCGTCCTCGGCACCGAGGCTGGCATTGCCAGGCCACTGGCTGGAGCACGTCCGCGAGCTCGGCGAACGCCTCGGGCTGCGGCGGCGCGGGTCCTGATCGCCGGCGATCAGCCGCCGGCGATCAGCCGCCGGCGAGCCAGTCACGGCCGGTCAGGAAGTCGGCATGCAGCCGCGCCTCTTCGGTACCCGGCTCGGGGTGGTAGTCGTAGCGCCACTCGACCTTCGGCGGCATCGACATCAGGATCGATTCGGTGCGCCCGCCCGACTGCAGGCCGAAAAGCGTGCCGCGGTCGAAGACCAGGTTGAACTCGACATAGCGGCCGCGACGCAGCGCCTGCCAGCTGCGTTCCCGCTCGCCGTACGCCAGCCCGCGCCGCCGTTCGACGATCGGAAGGTAGGCGGCGGTGAAGCTGCTGCCGACCGACCGGGTCAACGCGAACGCACCATCGAAATCCGGCGCCGACAGATCGTCGAAGAACACCCCGCCGATCCCGCGCGGCTCGTTGCGGTGCTTGAGGAAGAAGTAGCGGTCGCACCACGCCTTGTACTCGGCATAGCGGCCCGCGCCGAACGGCGCCAGCGCATCGCTGCAGGTGCGATGGAAATGCACTGCATCGGCCTCGAAGCCGTAGTAGGGCGTGAGGTCCATGCCACCGCCGAACCACCAGACCGGCTCGCCCGTGGTGTCGCCTGCCACCGGGTTGGCGATGAAGAAGCGAACGTTCATGTGCACCGTCGGCACATGGGGGTTGCGCGGATGCATCACCAGCGACACGCCCATCGCCTCGAAGCCGCGCCCGGCCAGCTCCGGCCGGCCAGCGCTGGCCGACGGCGGCAGCCGGTCGCCTGTCACGTGCGAGAAGTTCACTCCGCCACGCTCGAACAGCGCGCCGCCTTCGATCACGCAGGACAGGCCGCCACCGCCGCCGGGGCGCTCCCAGCCATCGCGATGGAACCTGCCGCCGTCGGCCTGTTCGAGTTCGGCAACGATACCGGCCTGCAGCCCGGTGAGGAAGGCCTTGACCTGCACTGCATCGGCTCTGGACATGATGGTTATCCCTGCGCGGGGCTGCCGGTGCGCACTGCCGCACGGTGCCCGATATCCCGCCTGAACTGCGCGCCCGCGAAGCGGATGTGTTCGACGGCTTCATAGGCGCGGCGCTGTGCCGCCCGGATGTTGTCGCCGAGCGCGGTGACGCACAGCACCCGGCCGCCTGCGGTGACCACGGTGTCGCCCGACAGGGCGGTGCCGGCATGGAACACACGGCAGTCCGGCTGCGGTGCGGGCAGCCCGGTGATCGCGTCGCCGGCGCGCGGCGATTCGGGATAGCCGCCCGCAGCCATCACCACGCCCACGGCGACGCGCCGGTCCCACTCCGGCTCCGCCTGGTCGAGGCGACCAGCCAGTGCGAGTTCGATCAGATCGACCAGATCGGTCTTCAGGCGCATCAGGATCGGCTGCGTCTCGGGATCCCCCAGCCGGCAGTTGAACTCGAGCACCTGCGGAGAACCGTCGGTGCCGATCATCAGGCCCGCGTACAGGAATCCGGTGAACGGGATGCCCTCGGCCGCGAGGCCGGCGATGGTCGGATTGATCACTTCACGCATCACCCGCGCATGCAGTTGCGGCGTGACCACCGGCGCGGGCGAGTACGCGCCCATGCCGCCGGTGTTCGGCCCGACATCCCCGTCGCCCAGGCGCTTGTGGTCCTGGCTGGTCGCCAGCGCCACCGCGCGCGCGCCATCGACCATCACGATGAAGCTCGCCTCTTCGCCGGCGAGGAAGCCTTCGATCACCACCCGGGCGCCGGCATTGCCGAGCGAGCGCCCGACCAGGAAGCTGTCGATGGCTGCATGCGCCTCGCCGACATCGGTGGCGACCACCACGCCCTTGCCTGCCGCCAGCCCGTCCGCCTTCACGACGATCGGCGCGCCGACCGAATCGACATACGCATGCGCCGCTGCCGGGTCGTCGAACGCGGCATAGGGCGCGGTCGGGATGCGGTGGCGCTGCATGAACGCCTTCGCGAACTCCTTGGAACTTTCGAGCTGCGCCGCCGCGGCGGTGGGGCCGAAGATACGCAGGCCAGCGGCCCGGAACGCATCGACCACACCATCGGCCAGCGGGGCCTCGGGGCCGACGATGGCCAGGCCGATGCCTTCGCGACGGGCGAAATCGACCCACTCGGCGACCGAGTTGATCGGCACGTTGGTGACGCCTTCCTCGTGCGCGGTACCGGCGTTGCCGGGTGCGACGAACACGCACTGCAGTCGCGGCGAGGCGGCGAGCTTCCAGGCCAGCGCATGCTCGCGGCCGCCGCCGCCGATCACCAGTACCTTCATCGGGCCACCACGGTGGAGGGGTAGGCCCGGCGCGGCGCGCGCGCGGGGCAGGGAGGGCAGCAACGATCGTTCATCACGCGCGGGATCGTAACCGATTCGACACCGGCGGACACGCGTCGCGCCCGTGATTGCGGGCGGCCGGGCCGCAGGTCAGTGCCTGAAGTGGCGGATGCCGGTGAACAGCATAGCGACGCCCTGCGCGTCGGCCGCGGCGATCACCTCGGCGTCGCGCACGCTGCCGCCGGGCTGGATCACGGCGCGTGCGCCCGCCTCGACCAGTGCATCGAGGCCGTCCCGGAACGGGAAGAACGCATCGGAGGCGACGCAGGAGCCTGCCAGGTCGAGCCCCGCCTCGTCTGCCTTGTGCCGGGCGATGCGCACGCTGTCGATGCGGCTCATCTGGCCGGCGCCGACGCCGAGTGTCTGCGCGCCACCAGCGAACACGATCGCGTTCGACTTCACGCACTTCGCCACCTTCCAGGCGAACAGCAGGTCTGCCAGTTCGGCGGGCGTCGGTGCGCGCCGGGTGACCACCTTCAGCTGCGCGGGATCGTGGGAGGGCAGGTCGGTTCCCTGTACCAGCACGCCCCCGCCGACGCGCTGCAGGTGCACGGTGTTGCGCACCGTGCCGTAGCCGGTCTCGAGCACGCGCAGCGAGGGCTTGGCCACCAGCACGGCGAGCGCAGCCGGCAGCACCTCGGGCGCAATGACCACCTCGGCGAACTGGCCGGACACGGCGCGCGCCCCCGCTTCATCCAGCGCCCGGTTGAACGCGATGATGCCCCCGAACGCGGAGGTCGGGTCGGTCGCGAATGCGCGACGGTAGGCCTCGGCTGCATCCGTACCCACCGCCGCGCCGCAGGGGTTGGCATGCTTGACGATCACGCAGGCCACCACGCCAGCGTCGGCCTCGAAGCCGCGCACGCATTCCCAGGCAGCATCGGCATCGGCGATGTTGTTGTAGGACAGTTCCTTGCCCTGGCGCTGGACGGCGCCTGCAATGGTGCCGGCAGTCACCGAAGCCGCGCTGCCGAGGTCACGGTAGAACGCGGCCGCCTGGTGCGGGTTCTCACCGTAGCGCAGCCGCGAGACGCGGCTGAACGAGAAATTGATCTGGGCGGGCCATGCATCGGCATCGCCCCCGGCCGCCACCCTGCCCAGGTAGTTGCTGATCGCGCCATCGTAGGCAGCGGTGTGCGAGAAGGCCTTGCGGGCGAGTTCGAAACGCGTGGCATCGGACAGCACGCCGGAGGCGGCCAGTTCGTCCAGCACGCAGGAATAGTCGCCGGGATCGGTGACAATACCGACATGCGGGTAGTTCTTGGCCGCCGCACGCACCATCGCAGGCCCGCCTATGTCGATGTTTTCGACGGCCTCGTCGAGCGTGACGCCGGGCCGCGCAGACACTTCGCGGAACGGATACAGGTTGACCACGACCAGCGAGATGGGCGAGATGCCTGCGCCATCGATCGCTTCGCGGTGCGCCGGGAGGTCGATGCGCGCGAGGATCGCGCCGTGCACCTTCGGATGCAGCGTCTTCACCCGCCCGTCGAGCATCTCGGGGAACCCGGTGAGTTCAGCCACTTCGGTCACCGCCAGGCCAGACGCACGCAGTGCCGCGGCGGTCCCGCCGGTGGACACAAGTTCATAGCCGAGGCTGGCCAGCCGGGTGGCGAACGCTTCCAGCCCGGTCTTGTCGGAGACGCTGAGCAGCGCGCGCCGCGGGTAACCGGAGCCGGCCATGCTACGGCCGCGTCCCTTCGATGCCATGTTCCTTCATCTTCTTGCGCAGCGTGTTCCGGTTCAGGCCGAGGATCTCGGCGGCGCGGCTCTGGTTGCCGTCGGCAAGTTCCAGCACCGATTCGAGCATCGGCCGCTCGACGCAGTGGATCACCATCTCGTAGATGGCATGCGGCTTCTGTCCGTCGAGGGCGCGGGAGTAGCTGTCGATCGCGCGCCGGACGGTACGACTGAGTTCGCTTTCTTCCTTCATCGATGGATCTCCTCCTGCCGGGCGCGATCGCGCCCGCCAGACCTGCGGTGGTTGTTGTAGACCGGCCTGGCCGCGGGTGCGGCCTGCCATGAGCCGCACTGTTCGCGCGCCTGCAGCAGCGCGCACCATGCCTGAACTGCCGCGCGCTGGACGGCGATGGTCGATGCCTGGTTGACCTGGTCGCGCAGCACCTCGCCCCCCGGCAGGCCATGGACGTACCAGCCGACATGCTTGCGGGCGAAGCGTACGCCCGCCTGCTCGCCGTGGAAGGCATGGATGTCGTCGAGGTGGGCGAGCACGATCGTGCTCCACTCGCGCGCATCCGGCGGCGGCAGGTGCCGCCCCGTCTCGAGGAAATGCGCGATCTCGCGGAAAAGCCATGGCCGGCCGAACGCACCACGGCCGATCATCAGCGCATCGGCGCCTGTTGCATCGAGCACCGCGCGGGCACCCTCGGGATCGACGATGTCGCCGTTGGCGATCACCGGGATGCGCACGGCGGCTTTCACTTCACCGATCGTCGCGTACTCGGCCTCGCCCTCGAATGCATCGGCACGCGTGCGCCCGTGCACCGTCAGCGCCTGGATGCCGGACTGCTCGGCGATGCGGGCCACCCGCACGGCATTGCGCGAACCGTGATCCCATCCAGTGCGAATCTTCAGGGTCACGGGAACCGGCACGGCGGCCACCACGGCCTCGAGGATGCGGGCGATGAGCGGTTCGTCGCGCAGCAGCGCAGAGCCGGCCGCGACATTGCAAACCTTCTTCGCCGGGCAGCCCATGTTGATGTCGATCAACTGTGCGCCGAGGTCGACGTTGCAGCGTGCCGCGTCGGCCAACCATTGCGGGTCGGCGCCAGCGATCTGCGCGACGATCGGGCCGGTTTCACCGCAGTGGTCGCTGCGTTGCCGCGACTTCGCCGTCTCGCGCAGGCGGGGGTCGGCCGACACCATCTCGGACACTGCGAGCCCCGCTCCCAGGCGGCGGCACGCGCTGCGAAACGGACGATCGGTGACTCCGGCCATCGGCGCGACGACGAGTGAAGGCGATATGTCGTGGGGACCGATGCGCATGGCGTCGCGGGCTGGATGGAGCGTTCGGAAGCAGGGATTGCCGATGTCACCGGAAACTGCGCTGGAGGCAATGCAATGCCGGCCATCACGCCATCGACGAACCTCGGAGGGAAACGGATTGTAATGACTGCGCGCTTCGGTGCAAAGCCGCACGCGTCGCGGTGGCCCGGATTCCCGCCGCGTGCTCGCCTGTGGTAGCGAGTGGTAGCGGGTGGTGGCGCAAGCGCCACTCGCCGTCAGGACGCGCCGAAGACCAGCGTGTCGAGCGCGCGCCGGCGCACCGCGGGCAGTACGTCGATCGCGGCGAGACCGAGCCCGCGCAAGGCCGCAGCGACGGGATTGTCGATCGCGGTCACGCGCGCGATCGCGTCGGTCGTGGCGACGGTCAAGCCGCGGTCGACCCGGCGCGACCGGGCGAAGGCGGCGAGCGCGCGCGCCAGGGCCTCGCCTGGCACGGTCGCCGACGGGTCGCCGAACGGCCACGCCGAGGCGAGCCCCATTGCATCGCGCACACCCAGGTTGAAGCCCTGCCCAGCCACCGGATGCAGCATCTGCGAGGCATTGCCGATGGGCACCACGCGTGGATCGGCCGCGCGACCGGCGCGCCGCAGTGCCAGCGGCACGCGCACCGGCGCCGTCAGCCAGCGCATCGCGCCGAACCCGGGACCGGCCGCCTGCTCGAGTGCCCGCGCCAGCGCGACCAGGCCCGCCTCGAGCAGGTCCTGCGCCACCTCGGGCTCGACGATCCAGACGCATGCGAAGTACCCGGCCCGGGGGAGCAGCGCCAGCGGCCCGCTTCCGGCGAACCGCTCGAACGCACGGCCGGGCGTGAAGCGCTCGCAGCCGACGTCACCGACCAGGGCGACCTGCCGATACGCCCGCGCGATGCGCGACGGTGCGGCGCCGCCGTCGATACCTTCGGCACCATCGGCCAGTACCACGCAGCGTGCACCGACACGGCACCCGGCCCCGCCCTCGGGGGCGAGCACGAGTTCGACGGCATCCGCGGCGGGCTCGACCGAGGCCACCGACGTCTTCCATTCAATGGGAATCCCGGCGGCCTCGAGCGCATGGCTGCAGGCGAGCGCGAGGTCGCCGTAGTCGACGACGAAACCCAGCGCCGGCGTGTCGAGGTCTTCGCACGTGAATTCGATGCTGCCGAAGGCGCCCCGCTCGCTGACGCTCACCCGCGTGATCGGATCGGGGCGCGCGATGCGCGCCCATACGCCCAGTCTTTCCAGGGCAAGCCGGGTACCCCATGACAGTGCCATCGCCCGCCGGTCGGGCTTGCCAGCGGCCGGTCCACGGGCGTCGAACACTTGCGCACGCACGCCGCGCGCGGCCAGCGCCAGCGCGGCGACCGCACCCACCGGCCCGGCGCCGACGATGGCCACTGGCACCGGCAGCCGTGGCAGGCCCTCGGGCGCTGCGGCAGCCGGCCATGCCTCGGCCGGCAAGCGCGTGCCGCCGGTCACGGTCGGTCGCGCATCCACGCCTCGATGTCTTCGATGCGCTTGGGCGCATCGGCGGTGATCACCTCGTTGCCCGTAGCGGTGACCACGACGTCGTCCTCGATGCGAATGCCGATGTTCCAGAAGGCCTCGGGCACCTTGTCACCCGGGCGCACGTAGCATCCGGGCTCGACCGTGGTCACCTGTCCCGGTTCGAGCAGCACCCACTGGCCGTCGCGCTTGTAGTCGCCTGCATCATGCACGTCGAGCCCGAGCCAGTGGCCGGTCCGGTGCATGTAGAACCGCTTGTAGTCGCCCGACTCCAGCACGCGCTCGACCGGCCCTTCGCACAGCCCGAGGTCGACGAAGCCGGCACACAGCACCGATACGGCTGCATCGTGCGGTGCCTGCCAGCTCGCGCCCGGACGCACCGCGTCGATCGCCAGCCGCTGTGCCTCGAGCACGCATTCGTAGAGCGCGCGCTGCGCGCCGGTGAAGCGCCCATCGACCGGGAAGGTACGCGTGATGTCGGACGCATAGCCGTCGAGTTCGCAACCGGCATCGATCAGCAGCAGGTCGCCGGCGGCCAGCTTCGAAGCGTTCTCGACATAATGCAGCACGCAGGCATTCGCACCACCGGCGACGATCGACGCGTACGCGGGCGCCTGCGCCCCCGCGGCGCGAAAGGCATGCAGCAGTTCCGCTTCCACCTCGAACTCGAAGCGGCCGGGGTGCGCGGCGCGCATTGCCCGCCGATGGGCGTCGCACGAGATCGCCGCGGCACGGCGCATGATCGACAGCTCCTGCGAATCTTTCACGACGCGCATCCGGTCGACCAGCACCCGCACCTCGCCGAGGGTGGCCGGGGCGGCGACCCCGGTTCGGGCCATCGCCCGCACCTCGTTCAACCAGCCCGAGACGCGCGCGCTCCAGGCCGTGTCTTCGCCGATCGCGCAGTAGAGCGCCGGCTGGTCCGCGATCAGCCCGGGCATCCGCGCATCGAGTTCCGACACCGGATGCGCCTCGTCGAAACCGAACCGCTCGCAGGCGGCCTCCGGCCCGTGGCGCAAGCCGTCCCACAGTTCGCGTTCCGGGTCGCGGCCACGGCAGAACAGGATGTGCCGCGGCGATGCGCCGCCGACGATCACCACCACGGCGTCCGGTTCCGGGAAGGCGGTGAGGTAGTAGAAATAGCTGTCGAAGCGATACGGATAGTGCGTGTCGCGGTTGCGCGCGCGCTCGGGCGCGGTCGAAAGCACGGCAACGCCCTCGCCGAAATGCCCGGCGAGGCGGGTACGGCGCTCACGCGCGGCGCGCGCAAGTTCGGGCAGGGGAATCGGTTCGAACGGCGGCATGGAGGGTGCCAGGGCGAGGAGGCCTTCCATTATAGGGAGGGTGCGGCCCGCGGACCGGCCCGTAATCGTCGGTCGAGGTCGCCCAGCCGCTCGGGCGTACCGATGTCCATCCAGCCGCCACCGAAGTGCTCGGCCGACAGCGCGCCGCGCACCCTCGCGTCGAACAGCAGGGGCGCCAGCGCGGCGCGCGCACCCGGCGCCACCGCATCGAACAACCGCGGGCGATAGACGCCGATGCCGGCGAAGGTGTGCTTCGGCGCGGTGGCGGCGCCCTGCGCGGCATCGTCGATGACGCGGCCGTGCAGCAGCCGGAAGTCTCCCGCGGGATGATGCACCGGGTTGTCGACCAGCAGCAGGTGTGCGTCGCAGGCCGGATCGGCAAGGGCCGCGCCCGCGCGCGCGATGAACGGGCCGAATGCAAGGTCAGTCCAGACATCGCCGTTGACCACCAGGAACGGCTGCTCGCCCAGCAGCGGCCGGGCCAGCGCGATGCCACCGGCCGTCTCGAGCGCCGTACCCTCGTGGGACCAGCAGATCTGCGCGCCCAGCCCGCCGTCATCGCCGAGCGCCGCCTCCAGCATCCCGCCGAGATGGGCCGTATTGACGACCAGCCGACGGCAGCCCGCCGCCACCAGCGCGTCGATCAGATACACGATCAGCGGCCGCCCCCCGGCCTCCAGCAGCGGCTTGGGGACGCGGTCGGTCAGCGGCCGCATGCGCTCACCGCGGCCGGCGGCGAGGATCATCGCGATCATCCGGGCGTCGCCCCGGTCTCGTCCAGCCAGCGCGCGAGCGGGGCCAGGTCACGGTAGCGCGCGCAGGTGCTGCGCAAGTAGCGGCGGACCCTGGGCATTGAATCGAGGTAGCCGCGCTTGCCGTCGCGCCAGGCCAGGCGCGCGAAGATGCCGAGCACCTTCAGATGGCGCTGCACGCCCATCCATTCGAAGTCGCGATGGAATTCGCCGAAATCGCCGTTCACCGGTAGCCCGCTGCGCCGGGCCTGGTCCCAGTAGCGCGCCAGCCAATCGAGCAACAGCGCCTCGTCCCAGTCGATGTAGGCATCCTTGAACAGCGAGGCCAGATCGTAGGTGATCGGACCCTCGACGGCGTCCTGGAAATCGAGGATGCCGGGGTTGGGTTCGCTGCACATCAGGTTTCGCGAGTGGTAGTCGCGGTGCACGAACACACGAGGCTGGGCAAGCGCCCGATCGAGCAGCCGGGCGCTGACGGCCGCGAGCGTGGCGGCGGCCGCGGCGTCCGGCGACTGACCGAGATGGCGACCCAGATACCACTCGGGGAACAGGTCGAGTTCGCGACAGAGCAGCGCCCGGTCGTATGCGGGCAGCCGGCCGCGTACATCGATGCGCTGCATCGCGACGAGGGCCGCGATTGCATCGGCATAGAGCCCGTCGACCCGCCCGGCATCGCGCTGTGCGAGCACGTCGAGGTAAGTCACCCGGCCGAGGTCGGTCAGCAGCAGGAAACCCTGATCGAGGTCCTGTGCGAGTACCGCGGGCGCATTGACCCGGGCCTCGGCAAGCATCGCGGCGACATGGACGAAGGGGCGGCAGTCTTCGTGCGCCGGTGGGGCATCCATCACGATCAGGCTGCGCCCATCGCGCGGGTCGGCGAGCCTGAAGTAGCGCCGGAAGCTGGCATCCGCAGATGCGGTGTCCAGCGACACCGCGCGATCGAGCCCGAGCGCAACGCCCGCCCAGCGAGCGGCCGCAAGCCGCCGCTCGTCGGGGAGGGTCTCGGGCGGTACCGCCGCAGGCGTCGTTCCAGGTTCGTGCACGGCATGATTATCGCGCAGCAGCCGCCTGGCTGCCGGCGGCGCGGCCCGGCCCGCATGCCGGAAGTCTGATTGCCTGTACCTCCGAATTATGCGAAGGTAGATCGATATCCAACTCCTTGCTTTTTCCTCTCCTCCTTTCACTGACTGCGCATGCGCCGGTTTCCGCCGCGGCTCATCTGTGCGGCACTCCTCGCCACCGGTTGCGCCTCGGGCTTCGCCCAGTCGCCGGGTCAGTCGCCTGGGGTAAACCTGCGCATCGAGTCCGATCTCGTCCGTATCCCGATCGAAAACAAGGACCCGGTCCCGCTGTTTGTCGATGCCGACGTGATCCGCGGGCGCGGGCGCGACGAAATCGAGGCCGAAGGCCACGCGACCCTGCGCAGACGCGGGCAGGCCGTGTTCGCCGACTTCCTCCGGCACAACGCAGCCAGCGGCGACCTGACCGCGCAGGGCAACGTGGTCCTGGTGCAACGCCGGAACGAAGTGCTGGGGCCCTTCCTGTTCCTCAACATCGACCGCCAGACCGGGTTCATGGACAACCCCGTGTACCAGCTCACCGAGCTGGGCGGGCGCGGCACGGCCGAGCGCATGTTCTTCGAAGGGGAGGACCGACTCCGGGCGGAGCGTAGCCGATACACCACCTGCGGGCCGGAGAACGACGACTGGTACATCAGTGCCGACGAACTGCTGATCGACCAGACGCGCAACCTGGGCACCGCGCGCAATGCATCGCTGGTGTTCCAGGGCGTCCCGATCTTCTACGCGCCGGTGCTGTCGTTCCCGCTGGCTGGCGAGCGCAAGTCGGGCTTCCTCGCGCCGACCTTTGCGCTATCCGGCCGCAACGGCCCGGAACTGGGGACGCCCTACTACTGGGCCATCGCGCCCAACATGGACTACACGGTCACGCCGCGACTGATGACCAAGCGCGGCGTGATGGTAGGCAACGAGTTCCGCTACCTCGACCCCGGTTACAGCGGGGAGGCGCGGGCAGAATTCCTGCCATCCGACCATGTCACGCAGAGCAACCGGTACCTGCTGGCCCTTCAGCACACCCAGCGCATGGGGATCGACCCGCTGGGCGGCAACTGGACTGGCCTGCTCAACATGCAGAAGGTGTCGGACGACCTGTACTTCCGCGACATGTCCACGCGCATCGCGCTGACCTCGCAGACCAACCTGAACCGCGACGCGATGCTCAGCCGCAGCGATCCGTTCGGAGTCTTCTTCTTCCGTACCCAGAGCTTCCAGACGCTGCAGGATCCGCTGGCACCGATCACGCCTCCCTACGCGCGGTTGCCGCAGATTTCCTACATCGGCAACCGGCTCGACGTGTTCGGCAGCGACCTCGGGCTCAACAGCGAGTACGTGAGTTTCAGCCACCCGACGCTGCCCAACGGCCAGCGGCTGGTCGTCAACCCGAGCATCACGCTGCCGTTCCTCAGCACGTTCGGGTTCATCAAGCCGAAGGTCGCGCTGCACTACACAAGCTACGTGATGGATCAGCAGACGACCACCATCGTCGACGCTACGCGGACGCTGCCGATCTTCAGCCTCGACAGCGGCGTGGTATTCGAGCGCGACGCGTCCATGTTCGGGCGCAATATCACGCAGACCCTCGAGCCACGGCTGTTCTATTCGTACATCCCGTTCCGCGACCAGGCCAGCCTGCCGGTATTCGACAGCGCGTTGCCGGACCCCAACTTCGTCACGCTGTTCCAGGAAAATCTCTACTCGGGCAGCGACCGTATCGCCGATGCGAACCAGGTGACGGCCGGGTTGATCTCGCGCGTCATCGACCCGGACACCGGCTCGGAACGGCTCCGCCTCGGCCTCGCGCAGCGCTTCTATCTCGACAGCCTGCAGGTGACGCTGCCCGGCGCGCCCGAGCGCGGCCGCTCCAAGTCTGACCTGATCGGTTCGGTCACAGGGCAACTGTGGCGGGGGTGGACGCTGGACGCGGGCCTGCAGTACAGCTCGACGCTGTCTACCGTCGAGCGCTCGGTGCTCGGCGTGCGTTTCATCCCGGAACCCGGGATGGTTTTCAACGCGTCCTACCGGTACTCGCGCACCCAGTTCGAGCAGATCGATCTGTCTACGCAATGGCGGCTGGGCCGCGGCTGGTCGACGCTGGCGCGCTACAACTACTCGTTCCGCGACGGCACCATTCTGGAAGGGCTGGCGGGCTTCCAGTATGATGACGATTGCTGGAGCTTTCGGTTAGTCGCCAACCGCATCGCCGTCGCCACCCAGCAGGCGAATACCGCCTTCTTCTTCCAGATCGAACTCGGCGGGTTGTCGCGGGTAGGCTCCAACCCCTTAGAGATGCTCAGGCGCAGCATTCCCGGTTATGTCGATTCTGAACTGAACCGGGCCAAGCCGGTCACGACCGTCCCCTACCCATTGCGCTGACGCGCGCACCACAGCCGCCGCCATGTCACCCCGCCTGCCGACACTCCTACTCGCCTTGCTGCTGGCCTTCGCGCTGCTGGCCGCACCGGGCATCGCCCCTGCCCAGGGGCCTGCGCCCGCGCGCGTGCTGACCGTCGACCGCATCGTCGCGGTGGTGAACGACGAGGTGATCACCCAGTTCGACCTCGCGCTGCGCACGAAACTTGCCGTCGCGCAGCTGTCGCGCCAGGGCACGGCGCTCCCGCCCGCCGAGGTTCTCGAGCGGCAGGTACTCGAGCGCATGATCTCCGATCGCGTGCAGCTGCAGCTGGCGAGGGAAACCGGCATCCGGATCGACGACGGGCAGCTCGAGAAGATCCTCTCCCGCATCGCGGCCGAGAACAAGATGACACTGCCGCAGTTCCGCGAGGCGATCGAGCGCGACGGCATGGCATTCACGCGCTTCAGGGAAGACCTGCGCGACGAAGTGCTGATCAGCCGGCTGCGCGAGCGCGAGGTCGACTCGCGCGTCGTCGTCACGGAATCGGAGATCGACAACTTCCTGAAGAACAGCGCGGCACAGGGCAGCAACGATGAACTGAACCTGGCACATATCCTGGTGCGCGTGCCGGACGGGGCGTCACCGGAGCAACTGGCGGAACGCCGGGCACGTGCCGAGCAGGCGCTCGGCCAGATCAAGTCAGGCACCGACTTCGGACAGGTCGCCGCCGCGTTCTCGGACGCGCCCGATGCGCTGAAGGGCGGCGTGATGGGCGCGCGGCCGACCGATCGCTGGCCGACCTTGTTCGCCGATGCAGCGCAGGGCCTGAAGGTCGGCGAAGTGAGCGCGGTGCTGCGCAGCCCGGCAGGGTTCCATGTCATCCGCATCGTCGATCGCAGGGTCGGTGGCAACAGCGTGCTCGTGCAACAGACGCGCGCACGCCACATCCTGATCCGGGTGAACGAGCTCGTATCGGAGGCCGACGCGAACCAGCGTCTGCGTGGGCTCAAGGAGCGCATCGAAAACGGCGCGCCGTTCGGGGAACTGGCGCGCCTGCATTCGGACGATGGCAGTGCCGCCCGGGGCGGCGAACTCGGCTGGATCTCCCCCGGCGACACGGTGCCCGCCTTCGAGCGCGCGATGGGCCAGCTGAAGGTCAACGAGGTGAGCGAACCCGTGCGCAGCGATTTCGGCGTGCACCTCATCCAGGTCGTCGAGCGGCGCAGCGAAGACCTGTCCAGCGAGCGCCAGCGACTGGGAGCGCGGCAGGCGCTGCGCGCGCGCAAGGCCGACGAGACCTACCAGGAGTGGGTGCGCCAGATGCGCGATCGCGCATTCGTCAACCTGCGCCTCGAAGAGCGCTGACCGACCGGATGGCCGCGTCCCCTGCGGGCCCGGGCGGGCCGCCGCGAACGATCGCGCTGACATCCGGCGAGCCGGCTGGCATCGGCCCCGACCTGTGCGTGGCGCTCGCATTCGCCCCGCCGCCCGGCGCACGACTCGTGGTCGTCGGCGACCCCGAAGTCCTGCAGGCGCGCGGCCGTGCGCTCGGCCGGCCGTTGGCAGTGCGGGCATGGCAGGCGGGCAAGGCGACCGATCCCGCGCCGGCCGGAACGCTCGACGTGGCAGTCGTCCACGCAGCCGTGCCGGTTGCAGCGGGGCGGCTCGAGGCCGCCAATGCCCGCTACGTGCTGGAGATGATCACGACCGCGGTGCACGGCTGCCGATCAGGCCATTTCGATGCGCTGGTCACCGCGCCGGTACACAAGGGCGTGATCAACGATGCCGGCTTGCCGTTCACCGGGCATACCGAGATGCTGGCCGAACTGACCGGCACGCCGCAGGTGGTGATGATGCTGGTCGGCGGTGGCCTTCGCGTCGCGCTGGCGACCACCCACCTGCCGCTGTCCGCCGTGCCGGGGGCGATCACCATCGCGTCGCTGACGCGCACGCTGCAGATACTGGACGCGGCGCTCCGGCGCGACTTCGGCATCGCGCAGCCGCGCATCCTGGTGTCGGGCCTGAACCCGCATGCCGGCGAGGGCGGGCACCTGGGCCGCGAGGAAATCGACGTGATCACGCCAGTGATCGATGCGCTGCGCGCCACGGGCATCGACGCACGAGGCCCGCTGCCGGCGGACACCCTGTTCAACCCCGACCGCCTGCAAGGCTGCGATGCGGCGCTTGCGATGTTCCACGACCAGGGACTGCCGGTACTCAAGTACGCAAGCTTCGGCGCCGGCGTGAACGTCACGCTGGGCCTGCCGATCATCCGCACGTCGGTCGACCATGGCACGGCACTCGACCTTGCCGGCACTGGCCGCGCCCTGGACGGCAGCCTGCGCGAGGCGGTGGCGCTGGCGATCGACCTCGCCCGTAACCGGAGCGCCTGACCCTGGAACCGCACCGTGCGCGGCGCCGTTTCGGCCAGAATTTCCTGGTCGACCGGCATGTGATCGAAGCGATCGTGCATGCGATCGATCCGCGGTCGGGCGATGCGCTGGTCGAAATCGGCCCGGGCATGGGCGCGCTCACCGGCCTGCTCGCCGCGCGCATCAACGCGGCCGGACCCGGCCATCCGCTGCACGTGATCGAACTGGACCGCGACCTCGCGCGCAGCCTTCACGAGCGGCTGCCAGGCGCGCAGATCGAGGTGCATGAAGCCGACGTTCTCGGCTTCGATTTCACGACACTCCCCGAACGGCTGCGCGTGGTCGGCAACCTGCCCTACAACATATCGAGCCCGATCCTGTTTAGGCTTTTCGGCGTGGCGGAGAGGCTGCTCGACGTGCACGTAATGCTGCAGCGTGAGGTCGTGGAACGCATCGTGGCGACGCCGCAGGCCGGCGACTACGGACGCCTGTCGGTGATGATGCAGTATCGATTCGAGGCAGAACCGGTGCTGGAGGTCGGACCACAGGCATTCCGTCCGGCGCCGAAAGTGGACTCCAGCGTGGTTCGGCTGGTTCCCCGCGCGGCAGCCACGCTGGGCGCGCGCGATGTCGGCGTGCTGTCGCGGGTGGTGCAGGCAGCCTTCGGCCAGCGCCGGAAGATGCTGCGCAACACGCTGCGTGGCTGGTTCGATGCCGGCAGGCTGGAGGAACTCGGCATCGATCCGAAGGCGCGCGCGGAGGATCTGCCGGTCGCCGACTTCGTCCGCCTGGCAAATGCCGCCGGGACCGGCGCGACGGTGGCCTGACCGCGAGCCACCATCGCGCGGGTACGCGCGGGATGCTCAGCCCGCCGAACCGCGCTGGATGAATTCGATCTTGTAGCCGTCGGGATCCTCGACGAACGCGATGATCGTCGCGCCATGCTTCATCGGCCCGGCCTCGCGGGTGACCTTTCCGCCGCGCGCACGCACGCGCTCGCAGGCCTGTGCCGCGTCGTCGACCGCCACCGCGACATGGCCGTAGCCGGTACCCAGGTCGTACTGCGCGGTGTCCCAGTTGTGGGTCAGTTCAAGGACGGCGTGCTCGCGCTCGTCACCATAGCCGACGAACACGTTGGTGAAGCGGCCCTCGGGATAATCCTTGCGGCGCAACAGCTTCATGCCGAGCACGTCGGTATAGAACGCGATCGAACGATCGAGGTTGCCGACACGGATCATCGTGTGCAGCAGCCGCATCTCAGATCTCGACCATCTCGAAGTCTTCCTTGCGGGCGCCGCACTCGGGACAGGTCCAGTTCGGCGGGACGTCGGCCCAGCGGGTGCCAGCGGCGATGCCCTCTTCGGGCGAGCCCGCTTCCTCGTCGTAGATCCAGCCGCACACGAGGCACATCCACTGCTTGAACGGGGTTCCGGCTTCGGATTCTGCGGACATGGATGTACTGGCCTAGAGGAAGAAGGTTGGAAGGCTCGCGACAGACCTGGCAACCCGCAAGACGAGGGCGGCACGACGGTCGGGCGTGACGGAAACGGAACGGAGGTTAACGAACGACTACAATATGCATCTGCACGTCGAGTGTAACCGAAGGCCCGTTCACCAATGTCCGACGCAGTGCCCGAAACGCCCCCGATCGTGCTCGTATTCGCCGCCAATGATCCCAGCGGTGGCGCCGGCATGCAGGCCGACCTGCTGACCCTGTCGAGCATGGGCTGCCATCCGTTGCCCGTGATCACGGCCCTGACGGTGCAGGACACGCGCGGCGTCGAGGATATGCTGGCGATAGACGCCGACTGGGTGGCCGACCAGGCGCGCTGCGTGCTCGAAGACATGCCGGTCAGCGCATTCAAGCTGGGGGTGCTGGGCAGCATCGAGACCATCGCGGCGATCGCGGAGGTCGTCGCCGACTATCCGAACATCCCGCTGATCCTCGACCCGGTCCTCGCCTCGGGCCGCGGCGATCCCTTCGCCAACGAAGAGATGATCGCGGCGATCCGTGAACTGCTGCTGCCCCAGTGCACCATCATCACCCCGAACAGCTACGAAGCGCGCCGCCTCGCCGCCGACGACCGGGAAGACGAAGACCTCGACCTCGCGCGCTGCGCGAAACGCCTGCTCGCCGCCGGGTGCGAATACGTACTGATCACCGGCACCCATGAAAACACCGTGCAGGTCGTCAATCGCCTGTACGGCGAACAGGGCGAGATCCGGAGCGACGCCTGGCAGCGACTGCCCGGCAGCTACCACGGGTCGGGCTGCACGCTGGCCTCGGCACTGGCCGCCACCCTCGCGAATGGCCTGCCGGTCGAAGAAGCCGCGCGCGACGCCCAGGAGTACACGTGGCAGACGCTGAAGGCCGGGTTCCGGCCCGGCATGGGGCAGTTCGTCCCCGATCGCCTGTTCTGGGCACGCGAGACCGACGAAGACGCGCCAGCTGGCGATGCTGCGCAGGGCGCGTCGCCTGACGATGCGACAGACGCCGCCGACGCTGACACCGCCGACGCCGGCGGGACTGCGGACGACGCCGGCGCTGGCCTGCCACCGGCACGGGCCACGGCCCACTGAACGCGACTGCGGCCACCTCCATCCTGCAACAGACGACCGACAGGCTGGCACCGATGCCCTTGCACCTCCCCGGCCTCTACGCCGTCACCCCTGACGGTCCATCGGCACCGGAACTGCTCGACCGGGTCGGACGGTCGCTGTCGGCCGGCGTACGCCTGCTGCAATACCGCGCCAAGCCAGCAGGCGATGGCGAGGCCAGGGCCCAGGCCGAGGCTGCGCGCATGATCGCCGCCGCCTGCCGGGCTGCAGGTGCGCGGCTGATCGTCAACGACGACCCCGCGCTCGCCGCCGCGGTCGGGGCGGACGGGGTGCACCTGGGGCGCGACGATGGTACGGTCGCCGAGGCCCGCGCGCACGTCGGCCATGCACTGGTCGGCGTCAGTTGCTACGACTCGCTGGAGCGCGCCATGCAGGCGGAAGCCGAGGGCGCAGACTACGTCGCCTTCGGGGCGATGTTCCCGTCGCGCGTGAAGCCGGCGGCGGTGCGCGCATCGCACGAACTGCTGGGCCAGGCGCGCGCACGGCTGCGGATACCGATCGTCGCGATCGGTGGCATCGACCTCGGCAATGCAGCCGGGGTACTGCGCGCCGGCGCCGATTCACTGGCGGTCATCAGCGCCCTCTACGCGGCACCCGACATCGGCACCGCCGTGCGCGATTTCAACGAACTGATCGAGAACGAACGCCGGACGCGGCTGGCAGCCGCGCCGTCTTGAACCTGCAATCCCTGAACGGAGCCCCATGATGCGACCCAACAGCGACGCGCTGTTCGAACGTTCCCAGAAACTGATCCCGGGCGGCGTGAACTCGCCAGTGCGTGCGTTTCGCTCCGTCGGCGGCACGCCGGTGTTCTTCGAGCGGGCGCTGGGCGCCCATGCCTGGGATGTCGACGGCAACCGCTACATCGACTACATCGGCTCATGGGGTCCGGCGATCCTCGGCCATGCCGATCCGGTCGTGCTGACCGCCGTCGAGCGCGCGGCGCGCAACGGACTGTCGTTCGGCGCGCCGACGCCCGGCGAGCTGAAGCTGGCCGAGGCACTCGTCAAGGCCGTCCCTTCGATCGAATCGGTGCGTCTGGTGTCCTCGGGCACAGAGGCGACGATGAGCGCGATCCGGGTCGCCCGCGGCTTCACCGGGCGCAGCCGCATCGTGAAGTTCGAAGGCTGCTACCACGGCCACGGCGACAGCCTGCTGGTCAAGGCAGGCTCGGGCGCGCTGACGCTGGGCCAGCCGAGTTCGGCCGGCGTGCCTCCGGAACTGGCGCAGCACACGCTGGTGCTCCAGTACAACGACATCGACGAGGTACGGCGCACGTTCCACGAGATCGGTGACACGATCGCCGCCGTCATCGTCGAGCCGATCGCCGGCAACATGAACATGGTGCTGCCGCAGCCCGGGTTCCTGCAGGCACTGCGCGAGGTCTGCACCCGCCACGGCTCGGTGCTGATCTTCGACGAGGTGATGACCGGCTTCCGCGTGGCCCCG
>CAMDXD010000004.1 GCA_945877995.1 Bordetella parapertussis | reverse complement strand
CGCGGATGAAGGCGGACATCGCGGTGCGCTCGATCAGCGCCTCCATCTCGCCCTGGATCGAGCGCATCGCACCGCGCACCAGTTCGACGGTGACCGGGTCGATGGCCACGGCCCCTTCGACTGCGCCCGGAAGCCTGGGATCGTTCATCGCGCCCCGCCTCAGCCTGCACGCACCGGCGCGACGGCCGATGCGATCCAGCGCGCGATGCCGAGCACCCGCGCATCTTCATGCGGCTGGCCCATCAGCTGCAGGCCCACCGGCATGCCGCCGACGGCCATCAGCGGCACGGTGACCGCAGGGGCGCCAAGCAGCGACGACGGATAGTTGAACGTCGCCTTGCCGGTCGGGCGCGCGCCAGTGGGGTCGTTCGACGGCGCCGGCCCGGGCGAGGACAGGCTGATCAGCGCATCGCCCAGCGGCGCAATCGCCGCCAGCCGCGCGCGGGCCGTGTCGCGCTCCTGCAACCGCCGCCGGAAGTCGTCCAGGCCCATGCGCCGGCCCTGCTCCAGCTTCTTCAGTGCATGGCCGCTCAGCTTGCCCGGGTACTGCTCGACCAGGTTCTCGAGGCTCCAGCGCAATTCGAACGCGCAGATCTCGGCATTGACCGTGCGCGCGTCCGCGATAGAACGTTCGAACGCCTCCAGCATCGCCGAGTCGGCGCGGCGCACGATGCCGACACCGAGCGAGCCGAGGGTATCGAGCACGCTTTCGAACGCACCTCGGGTGACCGGGTCGAGGTCGGCCCAGCCGGCGGTCTCCATCACCACGAGGTGCTGGGGCCTGACGTCCGAAGGTACCTCCGGCGGACCGAACAGGCCGGGGCAACCCGGGTCGCCGCCGGCCCGCTCGACGATCGCCGACGCCACCGCCCAGAGGTCGACCGGCGAGTTCGCATGCACGCCGATCGTGCTCTGGCTGTAGCCCAGGCGCTCACCACGGTTGAGCGCGCCCAGCGTCGGCTTGAGCGCCCAGTTGCCGCAGAAACTCGCTGGCCGGATCACCGAACCGCCGACCTGCGTGCCGATGGCCACCGGCACCATGTTTGCGCCGACCGCAGCCGCGGAACCGCTGGATGATCCGCCGGGCGTGCAGCCCTCGTCGAAAGGGTTGGTGGTCGGGCCGGGCTGCGCACCGCCGAGCTCAGTGGTGACGACCTTGCCGAGGATCACCGCACCGGCCTCGCGCAGCGCGCGTACGAGTGCGCTGTCGCGCTTCGGGAAATTGCCCTCGAATGCCGCGCAGCCCATCTGCGTCGGCATGTCCCTGGTCTCGATCAGGTCCTTGATGCCGATCGGCATGCCATCGATGGCCGACAGTGGTGCGCCGCCGCGCCAGCGCTTGGCGGAGGCGTCGGCCGCCGCACGGGCACCGGCCTCGTTCAGAACTACCCAGGCCTTCACCGCCGGCTCGCGCACGGCGATCGTCGCCAGGCAGCGATCGAGGTAGCGCATCGGATCGTCGGTGCCGGCGCGGAACGCGGCGGCCGCATCGAAGAAGGTCAGGCCGGCGAACCTGCCCGGGTCATAGGCTGCAGCCATCTCGTCTCCCGTTCCGCGCATAAGTCGCCGGCGTTTGTTGCGATCGTAGCAACAGTCGGGTGGCGCGGCAATGCGCAGGGGCGCGGCGCTGCCGCCGCGCACGGATCAGGCCGGCGTGATCCCGGTGGCCTTGATGACCCTGCCCCACTTTTCCACTTCATCCTTCACGTAGGCGGTGAATGCATCCTGCGTACCGCCGCGCGGATCGAAGCCGAGGGTGACCAGCCGCTCGCGCACCTCGGGCAGCTTCAGCGCAAGGTTGACTTCTTCGTTCAGGCGCCGCCCGAGCGCCGGCGGCAGGTTCGGCGGACCGAACACGCCGATCCACGAACTGTTCTCGAAGTCGGCAAGCCCGGCCTCCTTCAACGTCGGCACGTCTGGCAGCAGCGGCATGCGCGAACGGGATGCGACCGCCAGTACGCGCAGCGCGTTCGCCTTGATCTGGCCGAAGGCGGTCGGGATCGTGGTCACCGCCATGTCGACCTGCTGCGCGACCGTCGCCGACACCGGCGCAACGCCGCCGGCATAGGGCACGTGCACCGGGTCGATGCCCGCCAGCGGCCGGAATACGAACTCGGCGGTGAGGTGCTCCGTGGTGCCGACGCCGGCGGTCGCGAACGTGAAGCGCCCGCCTTTGGTCACCTTGACGAATTCCATCAGCCCCTTCGTGGTGCTGGCGGAATGGATCGCGAAGATGGTGGGCGTGCTCGCGGCATTGACGATCGGCGTCAGTCCGCGCACGGGATCGACCGACTCCTTGCCGACGTTCGCGTTGACCGAGACGGCGGCGGTGGTCACCAGCAGCGTGTGCCCGTCCGGCTGGGCCGCGGCGACGATCCGCGCGCCGAGCGCGCCGCCGGCGCCTGGCCGGTTGTCGACGATCACCTGCTGGCCGATGCGATCGGACAGGCGGCTGCTCAGCGTGCGCGCGATGGTGTCGGCGATGCCACCTGCGCCGAAGGCGACCACCAGCCGCACCGGACGCGTCGGATAGGACGGCTGCGCGAACAGCGGGCCGGCGCTGCTGGCCACTGCAGCGCCGGCTGCTGCCTGGAGCAGCCGGCGTCGGCCGGCGGAGGTGCCATACGGCGTGTCGTCGGGACGGTCGCTCATGCCTGCTTCCCCTGCGCGATCAGCGCGTACAGTTGTGCCGGCGTGATCGGCGTCTGGTTGATGCGCACACCGAACGGCGATAGCGCGTCTTCGATCGCCGACATGATCGCCGGCGTCATCGGTATCACGCCGCATTCGCCCACGCCCTTCACGCCGAGCGGATTGCCCGGCGTCGGCGATTCCCGGTGGAAAAGCTCCATGCGCGGCATCTCGGTCGAGGTGACCAGCAGGTATTCGCCGAGGTTGGTCGTCACCGGCTGCGCGTTCTCGTCGTAGCCCATCCATTCGAACAGCGCATTGCCGATACCATGCGCGATGCCGCCGGCAAGCTGCCCGTCGATCACCATCGGGTTGATCATGCGTCCGGCGTCGTGCACGAACACCAGGCGCAGGATGCGCACGCCACCGGTTTCCGGATCGACCTCGAGTTCGACCACCGCCGAGCCGCTGGAGAACGCCATGTCGTCGATCAGCACCTGTTCGGTTGCCTCCAGGCCGGCGCTCACGCCACCGGGCAGCGAGTAGCCAGCGGTGCCGACCAGCGCGCGCGCGATCGCGCCGAGGTCGACGCGGCGCGACGGCTGGCCGACGACCACGACCTCGTTGCCGACGATCTCCAGTTCGGCTTCCGTCGCCTTCAGCAGCACCGCTGCGACCTTCAGCACCTTGGCACGCACGTTCTGCGCGGCCACGTGCGCGGATGACCCGGCCACCACGGTCTGCCGGCTGTTCGAGCCGCCGATTCCCATCGCGGTGGCCGCGGTGTCACCGGTGGTGACGGTGATGTTCGACAGGTCGCGTCCGAGCTGCTCGGCTACCACCTGGGACAGCATCGTGCGCGTGCCCTGCCCCATCGCCGCTGCACCGGCATACACATGCACCTTGCCCGACGGCCCGATGCGCACCGTGACCGATTCGAACGGCCCACGCCCGGTGCCCTTCACGAAGTTGGACAGCCCGATGCCGAGGTAGCGGCCCTCGGACCGCGCCTTCGCCTGCCGTTCCGGGAAGCCGTCCCAGTCGGCGCGCTGCAGCGCCTCGGCGAAGCAGGCCGGGAAGTCGCCACTGTCGAGCGTCACCCAATGGCCGCCGCGCGCCTTGAGCTGCGTGCGGTAGGGCATCTTCTCCGGCGGGATCATGTTGCGCCGGCGCACTTCCGCGCGGTCGAGCTTCAGCTCGCGCGCGACGCGATCGAGCAGCCGCTCCATCACGAAGGTTCCCTGCGGATGGCCGGCGCCGCGCACCGGCGTCACCGGCACCTTGTTGGTCAGCGCCACCTTCACGTTCATCGCGTAGTGCGGGATCTCGTAGCCCAGGGGCACGTTCTCGGCCGAGTTGTGCGCGAGGTTGATGCCGCGCGCGGTGTAGGCGCCATGGTCGTGCACGATCGAGCCGCGGATACCGAGCACCCGACCATCGTCGCCGACCGCCACCTCGGTGTCCCAATACTGGTCGCGTTCCTGCGTGGTGGCGATGAAATGCTCGCGCCGGTCCTCGATCCACTTCACCGGCCGGCCATACAGGCGGGCAGCGAGCGTCACGCAGATCTCTTCCGGGTAGGTGACCAGCTTCGGCCCGAAGCCGCCGCCGACGTCCGGCGTCGCGACCCGGATCTGGTTCTCGTGCAGCCCGAGGATCTCGCAGATCACGCGCATCGCCGCATGCGGCATCTGGGTGGAGGTCCACAGCGTGGTGCGGTCTTCCAGCGCATCGTGGCGCGCTACACAGCCGCGACACTCGATCGAATGGCTGCCGCCGCGATGCTGCCAGAACGACTCCTTGAACACATGCTTCGCTTCGGCGAACACGCGCTCGGTCTCGCCGTAGGTCATGTCGAACTCGGCGAGCAGGTTGTGCGGCGACTCGCGATGCACCAGCGGCGCGTCGGGGGCGAGCGCGGCACGACAGTCCGAGACCGCAGGCAGCGGGTCGAAATCCACCTCGACCAGGGTCGCCGCATCCTCGGCGATGTAGCGGCTGTCGGCCAGCACGATCGCGACCGGCTCGCCTACATGCACTGCCTCGTCTGCGGCCAGCACCTGCCGGTTGTGGTCCTGCTTGTAATGCGAGCTCGGCAAGCCGACCACCAGCCGGTCGGTGGCGAAATACGGCCTGAAGTCTTCATAGGTGTAGACCGCATGCACCCCGGGCAGCGCGAGGGCAGCAGAGACATCGATGCTGCGGATCGCGGCATGGGCATGCGGGCTGCGCACGAAGGCCGCCTGCAGCAGGCCGGGCATGTGGATGTCGTCGACGAAGCGGCCACGACCGGTGATCAACGCGTCGTCTTCCAGGCGCGGGATGCTGGCGCCGATCAGGCTGGCGCCCGGACGCGACGGGTCGACGATGGCGGGCATCGACGGTGCCACTGGGGTGTCGGTCGCGCTCATCGAACGCTCCCGGCCGTGGCCGTACCGCGCATCGACTTCGCCGCGGCGAGCGTCGCGTCGACGATCGCCTGGTAGCCGGTGCAGCGGCACAGGTTGCCGGAGATCGCCACCCGCACCTCGGCTTCGCTCGGCTCGGGATTGTCGTTCAGCAGTTCCACCAGCGTGGTCAGCATGCCTGGCGTGCAGAAGCCGCATTGCAGCCCGTGCAGGTCCTTGAACGCCTGCTGCAGCGGATGCAGCGTGCCATCGGCGGCGGCGATGCCTTCGACCGTGGTCACCTCGCGGCCATTCGCCTGCACCGCGAGCATCAGGCAACCCCGCGTGGAGTGGCCGTCGACCAGCACCGTGCAGGCGCCGCAGACACCGTGTTCGCAACCGAGGTGGGTGCCGGTGAGTTCGAGCTGGTGGCGCAGGAAGTCGGCGAGCGTATGGCGCACGTCGACGGTCGCCTGCACCGCCTTGCCGTTGACCTTCAGCGCGATGGCGCGGGAGAGCGTGGAATCCATGGCAGACCTTCGTTCAGTGCGCAGCCGCGCCGGTGGAGGATACGGGCGAAGCGATGCGGGCCAACGCGGCCTCGAGCGCGCGCCGGGACATCACCACCGCGAGCTGCTGGCGGTAGGAAGCCGGTGCATGTACGTCTTCCATCGCTTCGATTGCGCGGCAGGCTTCGGTCACCTGGCGGAACAGCGCAGCCGAAGCGACCTGCCCGACCAGGGCCTGCTCGACCGCAGCCACGCGCACCGGTGCCGCGCCGATGCCGCCGAGGGTGAGCGACGCGCGGGTGATCCTGCCGGCTGCATCGACTGCCAGCAGCGCGGCGGCGAGCACCACCGCATAGTCGCCGTGGCGCCGCGCGAATTCGACGAATCCATGGCCATGGCCTTGCGGCCAGTCGGGCAGTTCCACATGAGTGAGAAGTTCGTCGGGCTCGATCGACGGCGTCATGTAGCCTGCAGGGAAATCCGCGAACGCCAGCGTACGGATACCGCGTGCGCTCTGTACAGTGATCGTCGCATCGAGCGCCGCGCACACCGACGGCAGTTCGGCCGACGGATCGAGCTGGCAGAGCGAACCGCCGAGCGTGCCGCGATTGCGTGTCTGCCGGTGGCCGACCCACTGGATCGCATCGGCGAGCAACGGGCAGCGCGCCCGCACCACCGGCGAATACTCAAGGTCACGCTGCCGGGCCATCGCGCCGATGCGCAGCGACCCCGGACGCTCCTCGATCGCCGACAGTGAAGCCACGCGCCCGAGGTCGACCAGATGGTCGGGCATCACGAAGCGCATGTTGAGCATCGGCATCATCGATTGCCCGCCGGCGAGCAGCCGGGCGTTGTCGAGTGTCGACATCAGTTGGCAGGCCTCTTCGACGGTCTGCGGATCATGGTAGGCAAAGGCGGGCGGTTTCATCGGCAGGTCATCGAGGCAGGGTGCAGGGGCAGAACGGTCGTCATTGCAGGTCGATGCGGATATCGGCATCTCGGGTCAGCTTGATCCACTTCGCATACTCGGATTTCAGGAAGCCGGCGAAGGCGTCGCTGGCCATGAAGTTGGGTTCCGCGCCGAGCTTTGCCAGGCTGTCCCGGACCTCGCCCGATTGCAGCGCGGCCTCGATTTCGCGCGCGAGCAGCCTGACCGTCGGGTCCGGGGTGCCGGCGGGTGCGAGTACGCCGGTCCACAGCGCAACCTCATAGCCGGGCACGCCGGATTCGGACAGCGTCGGCACGTCCGGCAGCAGGGGCGAGCGGCGCACCGTGGTCATCGCGAGCGCGCGCACCCGCCCGGAACGAACCAGCGGCGCAGCCGCAGGCGTGGTGTTCATGCCCGCCTGCAGGGTACCGGCGAGCAGGTCCGGCAGTGCAAGCACCGCGCCCTTGTACGGCACATGCAGCATGCGCGTCCCGGTCAGCGCATTGAACAGCGCCATCGCGAGGTGCGAGGTCGTGCCGCTGCCTGCGGAACCGAACGCCAGCTCGCCGGGCCGCCGGCGCGCCAGCGCGATCAGTTCCACCACATTGGCCACCGGAAGCGCCGGATGCACCACCAGCACCAGCGGCACGTCGGCCACCCGGGCGATCGGTGCGAAATCCTTCAGCGGATCGTACGAGACGCGCGGCGCGACGGCAGGCAGCATCACCAGCTCGGGCGAACCGAGCAACAGCACGTGCCCGTCGGGCGCCGAACGCGCGACGTACTCGGCACCGATGGTGCCACCGGCGCCGGTGCGGTTCTCGACCAGCACCTGCTGCTTCAGGCGATCGGACAGGCGCACGTTGAGGATGCGCGCGGTGGTGTCGGAGCCACCGCCGACCGGGAACGGAACGACCATGCGCACCGGCCTTGCGGGATATGCCTGTGCCTGTGTCTGCACCTGCGCCTGTGCCTGTGCCTGTGCCAGCATCGGCACGGACAGGGCCGCCAGCACGAGGACTGCGGCCGCGCGAACCAGCGACCCCGTCGCGGGCACCGGGGCCTGCAACCGGGTGCGGGCGACCGGCACGATGCGCGAGGATGCGGTCATTGCTGGTCGAGGCGGATGTTCGCTTCGCGGGTCACCTTGACCCACTTCGCGTAGTCGGCCCTCATGAAGGCGGTGAACGGCTCGAGCGGCGAGAAGTTCACCTCGGAGCCCAGCTTGGCCAGCGCCTCGCGCGTGTCGGGCTGGGCCAGCGATACCTCGATCTCGCGGCCGAACTGGGCGACGATGTCCTTCGGCGTGCCGGTGGGCGAGAACACACCGGTCCACAGGGTCACCTCGTAGCCGGGCACGCCCGATTCGGCCACCGTCGGCACGTCGGGCAGCAGCGGCGAGCGGCGCGGCGTGGTGATCGCGACCGCACGCAGGCGGCCGCTCTTCACGAACGGCAGCGATGCCGGCATCGTGTTGGTGCCGGCCTGCAGCGTCCCCGCCACCAGGTCGGTGGTGGCCTGCACGCTGCCCTTGTACGGCACGTGCACCATCTTCGTGCCGGTGACCGAATTGAAGAGCGCCATCGACAGGTGCGAGGTGGAGCCGTTCCCGGCCGACCCGTAGTTGATGTCGCCCGGGCGCTTGCGTGCGAGTTCGACCAGGTCACGCGTGGTCTTCACCGGCAGTGCGGGGTGCGTGACCAGCAGCAGTGGCACGTCGGCCACGCGCGCGATCGCGACGAAGTCCTTCAGCGGGTCGAAGCTGAGCTTGCTCGCGACCGCAGGCAGCATCACGATCTCCGAGGCAGAGCCGAGCAGGATGGTGTAGCCGTCCGGGGCGGCACGTGCCGCATACTCGGTGCCGATCGCGCCGCCGGCACCGGTGCGGTTCTCGATGATGATCTGCTGCTTCAGTCGGTCCTGCAGCCGCTGGCTCAGGATGCGCGCGGTGGAGTCGGAGCCGCCCCCCACCGGGAACGGTACCACCATGCGGATAGGCTTCACCGGCCACGCCTGTTGCGCCATGGCCTGCCCTGCGCAGACGGTACCTGCCACCGCCACTGCCACTGCCGCCGCCGTCATCGACTTGTGCGCCCGAGTCATCGTCATCCTCGACCTCCGTTCAGGGGCGGAACCAGCCGCCAGGGAATGCATGGAAACAGGGAACCGCGACTGCGGCACCGCTCACTTCGTCGCCAGTGCGTGTCGCTTCAGCAACGCCTTGAGCCGCTGCGGCGTCACCGGCAGCCGGGTGATGGCATTCGGGATGCCTATCGCATCGTCGATCGCCGCGGCGATCGCCGCGCCGACACCGGTGATGCCCGCTTCACCAGCACCTTTCATGCCGAGGGCATTGTTGGGGCTGGGCGCATCTTCGGTCAACAGCACGTCGACCGGCGGCATTTCCATCGCGGTCGGCATCAGGTAGTCGGCGAAGGTCACCGACAGCGGTTCGCCACGCTCGTCGTAGACGAACTCCTCGAACAGCGCGCCGCCGAGACCTTGTGCGACGCCGCCGACGATCTGGCCTTCGACCAGCATCGGGTTGATCGCGCAGCCGATGTCGTAGGCGACATGGAAGCGTTCGACCTTCGTCTCGCCGGTATCGGGGTCGACCTTCACCAGCGCGGTATGTATGCCGTACGGGTGGGTCATGCCGGCGGTCTCGAACCAGCCCTCGGCCGTGAGGCCGGGATTGCCGAACTCGACCGTGGTGGGGCTCGGCGCAAGCGCTGCAGCCACCTTGCCGATCGGGATGCCGGGCTCGCCCGGCCGGTCGATACGCACCACCTGCCCATCGACGATGTCGAGCATCTCGACTGGTGCCTCGACCAGGTGCCGGGACGCGAACTCGAGCGCCTTGCGCCGCACGTTGAGCGCGGCCATGCGCGTCGCGCCACCGGTCATCACCGTCGCGCGCGAGGCATGCGAACCGATGCCGTACTCGAGCACGTCGGTGCGGCCGTGGATCACCTTCACGTCGCGGTACTCGACGCCGAGCGCATCGGCGGCGATCTGCGCCATCACGGTCTCGACGCCCTGGCCGATCGAGGATGCGCCGGTGATCACCTGCACCTTGCCGCGGGTGTCGACCGTGACCTTCGCGCCGTCCACCGGCCCCAGGCCGCCCTTCTCCATGAAGAAGCCCATGCCGACGCCGACCAGTTCACCCTTCGCACGCCGCGCAGCGACCTGCGCCTGCAATTCGTCCCAGCGGATGTCCACCAGCGTCTTGTCGAGCAGGCCGGCGAAATCGCCGGAGTCGAGTTCGACCGCATGGTCCAGTATCTCCATCGCCCGCGAGTACGGGTACGCTTCCTTCGGGATCAGGTTGCGCCGCCGGATCTCGATGCGCGACAGCCCGAACTGTTCTGCCGCCGCATCCATCAGCCGCTCGCAGGCATACGTGGATTCGAAGCGCCCCGGCGATCGATAGGTGGCCGCCGGCGTCTTGTTGGTCATGCGCACGTAGCCGACGGTGCGGTAGGACGGCACATGGTAGGCGCCGATCAGCGTGCCCATCGCCATGTCGGGCACGCGTGCCCCATGGGTGCGCACATAGGCACCCTGGTCGTGCCAGAGCTTCGCATCGATGCCGAGCAGGCGGCCCTGTTCGTCGAACGCGCCGCGCACCACATGGCGCTGCTCGCGCGAATGGTTGCAGGCGAGCAGGTTCTCGCGCCGGTCTTCTACCCACTTCACCGGACGGTCGAAGCGCTGGGCCGCCAGGCAGGTCAGCACGTCTTCCGGATAGATCTCGCCGCGCACGCCGAAGCCGCCGCCGATATGGCCTTCATAGAAGTGCATGCTGGCCGGGCTGCGCCCGATCAGCACCGCCACCGCATCGCGATGCGCATGCGGGCGCTTGCCCTGGCCGTAGCACTCGAGCACGTCGCGCGAATGGTCGATGCGCGCCAGCGCGCCGCGGTTCTCCATCGGCACGCCGGAATGGCGGCCGACCTGCACGTCCACCTCGACGACCTTGCACGCGTTCTTCAGCGCGGCCTCGATGTCGCCGAAGCTCTTGCGCAGCACCAGTGCCTCGGTGGACAGCCCGTCCGCGAATTCCCCCGGCGGTGTGTCTGCCGACAGGATCACCGGCAGCGATTCGCCGTCCATCGTGACCAGGTCGGCGATGTCCTCGGCGACATACGGATCGTCCGCGAACACCACGGCGATCGGCTCGCCGACATAGCGCACCCGGTCGCGCGCCAGGATGAACTGGCGATAGGGCTCGAGCCCCTGGATGCTGGTCGGGCGAAAGGTGATCGGCGGGATGTCGGCCACGTCGGCGCCGGTCCAGATGCCGCGGCAGCCCGGATGCGCGAGCGCGGCCGCGGTGTCGATCGAACGGATGATCGCGTTGGCATAGGTCGAGCGCACTACCCGCATGTGCAGCTGGTGCGGGAAGTTCAGGTTTCCGACATAGGTGCCTCGGCCGGTAACCAGCGGCGGATCCTCGAGGCGGGTGACGCGCTGGCCGACGAACTTGCGGCGCGGGTTGGCGTCACCGTTGTGGCGCTCGCCATGCTTCAGGCTGCTCGGACCATGTGCGCTCATCGTGCACCTCCATTGCCGGCATCGCGCACCTGGCGCACCGCACGCAGGATGTTCTGGTAGCCGGTGCAGCGGCACAGGTTCGACGACAGCACCTCGCGCAGCGATTCATCGTCGATGTCCGGCTGCTGCTCGAGCGTGCCGGCGGCGAGCATCAGGAAGCCCGAGGTGCAGAAGCCGCACTGCAGCGCATGGTTGTCGGTGAACGCCTGCTGCAGCGCGTGCAGCTTGCCGCCTGTCGATAGTCCTTCCACCGTGCGCAGCGCCTTGCCCTGCGCCTGCACTGCGAACATCAGGCAGGAGCGTACCGGCACGCCGTCCATCAGCACCGTGCAGGCGCCGCAGACGCCGTGCTCGCAGCCGACGTTGGTGCCGGTGAGGCCGCAGTCGCCGCGCAACGCATCGGACAGCGTCTTGCGCGGCTCGACCCGGATCTCGTGTTCGGTGCCGTTCACGTCCAGCGTGATCGCCATCTTCTGTGTCATCGGATCAGCTCCCTGCCTGCGCGAACGCGCGCCGTACGGCAGTACCGACCAGGTCCCTGCGGTATTCGGCGCTGGTGTGGAAATCCTCGAGCGGATCGACCGCCGCGGAGGCCGCCGCTGCGGCCTCTGCGATCGCCGCGGGTGTCAAGGGACGGCCTTCGAGCAGCGCTTCGGCCTCGGTGATCCGGCGAGGTTGCACTTCGACCGCGCCGGCACCGATGCGCACGTCGCGCATGGCACCGCCGTCGTCGCGCCAGCTCACCAGCGCCATCGCCAGCGCATAGTCGCCGGCCCGACGGCTGAACTCGTAGAAGCCGGCACGGGTGCCGGCTGGCAGCAGCGGCAGGCGCACCTCGGCGAGCAGTTCATCTTCGGCGAGCGCCGTGGTCATGATGCCCTGGAACCAGTCGACCGCCGGTATCACGCGCGCGCCGCGCACGCTCTTCGCCACCATCCGGGCACCCAGCGTCGCGGCGAACAGGCACCACTCCGAGGCCGGATCGGCATTGGCCAGGCTGCCGCAGAACGTGCCGCGCTGCCGGATCGGGAAGTGCGCGATGTTGTGCACCACCTGCTGCAGCAGTCTGCCGAGCGGACCGGGCTCGACCGGCACATGGAACGCCGCGTGGCGCACGCACGCCCCGATCACGAGCTCATCGCCCTCCACCCGGACCCTGGCGAATTCATCGACGCCGTTGATGTCGATCAGGTGCGACGGAAAGGCGAGGCGCAGCGCCATGCTCGGCACCAGGCTCTGCCCACCGGCGATCACCCGGCCGTCCTGCGGCGCGTACTCGGCGAGCAGCGCGACTGCCTCGTCGGCGCTGTGCGCCGGATGCCATTCGAACGATCCTGCCTTCATGGTTTCTTCCCGCCGAACAGGTTGCGCAATGAAGCTAGCAGTGCCCCGAACAGCAGCGAGAAGCCGGAGATCGGCTTCGCCGGGGTCGGGGTCGAGAGGGGGTTTGCGGTCGCGGACGAAGACGGCGACAAAGACGGGCTCTGCAACGGTGCGAGCGATCCGGCCACCCCGCCCGCTGCACCCGATGCCGCCGCCGCCACTGCTTCGCTGGCGAGGATTCGGGCGCGCAGGCATTCACCGAACTGGCCGATCAACTGCGCGGCGACGCTCTGGATCATGCCGGAGCCGCGCCCGTACTGGGCGACCGACCCGGTGAGGGTCACGTTGCTGTGTATGTTCACGCGCGTGGTCAGCCCATCGGCCAGGGGCTCCAGCGAAAAATCGATCAGGGCGGAAGTGCTGCCCCGGCCCTTGGAATCGGCACCGGTAGCACGCATGCGTGCACGGTGTGCAGCGGCATCGGTCTCCTCCAACTTCGCCTGGCCGACGAAGGACAATGACACCGGGCCTAGCCGTACCCCGACCTTGCCCTTGTAGGTCTGCGCATCGACCACCTCGGTGAGCTCTGCGCCCGGCAGGCAGGTGGCGATGCGCTCGATGTCGAGCAGCCAGGTCCACGCCTGGGCAGGCGGCAGCGGTACGTCGAACGCGTTGTCGAATTCCATGGGCTGTCAGGCGCGGTCAGTGCCGCGCGGGTGGAGGTACGAAGGGAAATAAGAAAAGGCACCGCGCGGCAGGGCGGCCGGTCTGCCAGACGGTCTGCCAGACGGTCTGCCCGTCGGTTGGCCACACGGCAGGCGGCGCGGTCAGCCGACGACCCGCCACTCGATCTGTTCGCCGCCTCGGTAGACCAGCGCGCGCCCGTCCGGACCGTCGATCTTGATCTCTTCGGGTGCGGTCCAGGTGCTGCGTTCCAGCGTGATCGACTCGGCATTCGGCGGCAGCCCATAGTGCAGCGGCCCGTTGAGCGAGGTGAAGCCTTCGAGCTTGTCGAGTGCCCCGGCTTGCTCGAAAACCTTCGTGTACTGCTCGATCGCCACCGGTGAATTGAACAGCCCGGCTGAACCGACCACAGCCAGCTTGCGCTCGACCGGATGCGGCGCGGAGTCGGTGCCGAGGAAGAAGCACTTGTCGCCGGAGGTGGCCGCCTCGACCAGCGCGCGCCGGTCGGCTTCGGTCTTGATCACCGGCATGCAGTACAGGTACGGGCGATTGCCCCAGCCGAGCCAGTCGGTACGGTTGTGCGTCAGGTGGTAGGGCGTGATGGTTGCACCGACCTGCGGTGCTGCGCTTCGGATGTAGTCGACCGCGATCTTCGAGCTGATGTGCTCGAGCACGAACTTCAACCCGGGAAAATCTTTCGTCCAGGGCTGAAGGCGGCGCTCGATCCAGACCGCCTCGCGGTCGAACACGTCGATCTCCGGGTCGACTTCCTCGCCATGCATCAGCAGCGGGATGCCGATCTTCTCCATGCGCGCCATCACCGGCCGGATCTTCCGGTAGTCGGTGACGCCGGCGGCCGAGTTGGTGGTGGCGTTGGCGGGATACAGCTTGACCGCCGTGAACACGCCATCGCGAAACCCTGCCTCGACCTCGTCCGGGTCGGTCATGTCGTGCAGGTAACAGGTCATCATCGGCTGGAACGTCGACCCGTCCGGCAGCGCCTGGTAGATGCGCTCGCGATAGGCGATCGCCTCTTTCACCGTGGTCACCGGTGGCAGCAGGTTGGGCATGATGATCGCCCGGCCGAAGTTGCGCGCAGTGAACGGCAGTGATGCCCTGAGCATCGCCCCGTCGCGCACATGCAGGTGCCAGTCGTCCGGCTTGCGGATGGTGACACGGTCGACGGAAGGCGCGGGAGTCTGCGCAGTTTTCAAGGATGGCATCTCGGCCTCGCGTTCAGCTGATGCCCATCATACCGGCCTCGTAGGTGTCGCGCGGCGGATGGTCGATCATCGAACCGGTGAGTTCCGACACCTTCGCCACGCCATGCGCTTCGCACCACTGCTCGATACCCTCGATCATCGCGATCATTGCCGTCGGGCTGCGGAAGCTGGCATAGCCGACCTGCACTGCCGTGGCGCCGGCCATCATGTACTCGATCACGTCCTCGGCACGCGAGATGCCACCCACGCCGATGATCGGGATCTTCACGCACTTCGAGCACTGGTGGACCATGCGCATGATGATCGGGCGCACGCCCGGGCCGGAGATGCCGCCGTAGCCGTTGCCGATGTGCGACAGCCGGCTCTCGATGTTGATCTTCAGCCCGAGGATGGTGTTCGAGACGGTGATCGCATTCGCGCCGCCCCTCTCGGCCGCCTCGGCCACCGCGCCGATCTCGCCGGCATTGGGCGACAGCTTCGCCCAGATCGGCAGTTCGGTCGCCTCGCGACAGAGCTTCACCACCTTGTAGGTGTGTTCTTCGTTCAGCGCGAAATTACCGCCGCCGGGCGCGCGCGTCGGGCACGAGATGTTGATCTCGATCGCGTCGACGCCGGGCACCGACACGTCGCGCGCCATCGCGGCGAAGTCCTCGATGCTCTCGGCCGAGATGCTGCAGACCAGCGGCGGCGTGAAGCGCTTGTACTCGGCGACCTGCACGTCCTGGAAGTACTTGAGCCCCTTGGTCGGCAGGCCGATCGAATTGATCATGCCGGAATCGATCTCCGACACCCGCGGCGGCGGATTGCCCGCGCGATAGCCGCGCGAGACGGTCTTGGCCACCAGCGCGCCCAGGCGGTTGAGGTCGATGATCTGCGAGAACTCGACCGAGAAGGTGCCCGAGGCGGGCATCACCGGATTGGCCAGCTTCACGCTGCCGATGTTGACCGAGAGATCTACCATCCCAGGCACTCCTGCAGGTCGAACACAGGGCCTTCCACGCAGACCCGGCGCATCTCCTTCTGGCCGTTGCGCTCGAAGGTACGCACGCAGATATAGCAGGGGCCCAGGCCGCAGGCCATGATCTGCTCCATCGCCATCTGGCCGGGGATGTCGAATTCCTTGCCCAGTTTCTTCATCAGCTGCATCAGCCGGTTCGAGCCGCAGGTGAAGAAGGCATCGGCGCGCTTCTCGGCAATCAACTGGCGCAGGATCTTCTCGACGTTGTCGATGTTGCTGGTGCCGTCGGTGTCGAGCACCTTGACCACGCTGCCGACGCTCTCGAACAGGTCCGCGGCCAGCGCGAGGTCGGGGCTGCGCGCCGACAGGATCGCGGTCACGCGCACGCCGAGTTCGCCGGCGAACTGCGAGATCGGCGCCATCGTCGCCAGGCCCACGCCGCGGCCGAGCACGACGATGTTCTTCCACTCGGGCTTCAGGTGGAAGCCCACCCCGAGCGGCCCGACCATGTTCAGCTCGTCGCCGGGTTTGAGGGTGGCCAGGCCCTTGGTGCCGCGACCGACGACCTTGTAGAGGAACTCGAGCCGGCCGCTGGAGCGCTGGATCCGGTACACCGACTGCGGGCGGCGGAACCACAGCTCGCCCTCGTCCGGGGACGGGCACAGCAGGTGGAAGAACTGGCCGGGCTGGGCGGCAAGCGCCTTCGGCGTGGCCTTCACCACCAGGTGCTTGTATTCCTCGTTCACCCACTCGTGGGCAACGACCGGGACGATCGATTCCTCGGCCGGGCACTGCGGCGGCGAATGGCCGGTCCCGGGTTCGCCCACCTTCACGGCGGCGGTGGCAAACATACCTTGCGACATCGACTGTCCTCCTGAAAACGGGTCAACCGCGGGAGCCGCGCGAGCTCTGGATTAGACTGGGCGCGTGTCCAAAAAGCAAGGCTTTTCCCAAAAAAGAGACGGTTGCCTGGTCCCCTCAGCGGGACTTCGCGAGGAGTCCGCGCAGGAATCTCGCGGCCGAGGATCCCTTCAGCGCCCGGCTCCACATCTCCTCTGCCGCCTTCTGGTGCAGCGCGAGCGCTTCGGGCGCCGAGGTGATCATCGCCACCCCGATGCGCACGTTCGGCTGCTCGCCAAGGCGGAACGGCGACAGCACCAGCACCTGCCGGTCGGGCTGGCGCAGGATCTGGAAACTCGCATGGGGCAGCGTGTCGGGCACGATGCCGATCTGGATGCCGATCGGTTGCTCTTCGGTGAGCTTCGCGAAGCGCGTCACCTCGCGCACCGCCTGCGCGCGCCGCTCTGCACGGACCGTCTCGTCGAGGTCCAGGCGCCCGACCAGCCCGTTGTGCAGGAAGCGTTCGATCTCGCTCGCCGAGATCAGGTTCACCACGGCCGGCTGCCGGCGCTGGTACTGGGCCTTGCGCGCCTGCAGGATCGCCATGATCTCGCCGACCTCGGCGATCGCACGATCATGCGCCGGCAGGTCGGCCGGGATGCTTTCGGTGAGCACCTGCGCGAGCGTGGCATCGAAGGACTCGGACGCCAGCAGGTAGGAGATCGGCCCGGCGAGCACGATGATCTGCTCGGCCGTCTCCTCGGTCTGCCGCAGCCGCTCGAAGTAGGCCACGGCCGAGGCGATGTATTCGACGCCCACGCCGAGCAGCGTCGGCACCGAAACGCCGAGCAGTTCGGACAACCGGCCCAGCGTTTCGATCTTTGCCAGTTCGCCCTTCTCGAAGCGGTACAGCGCCGCGCGCGAGATGTCGAGCCGGCGCGCGATCTCGTCGGCCGACAGGCCGGAGCCGAGGCGGAAGGCGCGCAGCCGGTTTCCGATGTCGTCGAATCGAATGGCCATCGAGCAGGGCGGGTTGCAGATCGCGCCGATGGTACTCGATTGCACGCCCCGTCCCGACGCTGTGATCGCGCGGCGCGATCGGGTACTGTTATCGCTCCTGCCGGGCCGCCGTCCCTGCCGGAGCCGCCGATCGAGGAACACGCATGAAGACCGCAGCCCTGTTAGCACTGTCCGCAACCCTTGCCCTGCCAGCGCTCGTGCCGGCGTGCGCGCATGCACAGCCGGCCGACGCTACGTTCCCGGCGCGCGCGCTGCGCTTCCTGGTGCCGTTCGCACCCGGTGGCGGTAACGACTTCATCGCGCGCACACTCGCGCAGCGCCGGTCCGAAGGCCTCGGCCAGCCGGTCCTGGTCGACAACCGTGCCGGCGGCGGCGGCCTGCTCGCGACCGAACTCGCGGCACGCGCCCAGCCCGACGGCTATACGCTGCTGCTCGGCTTCATCGGCCCGTTCTCGATCTCGCCGACGATGCAGAAGGTGAACTACGATCCGGTGCGCGACTTCATCAGCCTGGATTTCTTCGCCTCGTCCTACCACCTGCTGATCGCCCATCCGTCGGTGCCGGTGAAGACGGTGAAGGAACTCGTCGCCCATGCAAAGGCGAACCCCGGGCGCCTCAACTATGCATCGAGCGGTTCGGGCGCGAACCTGCACCTGTCCGGCGAGCTGTTCAAGATGGCCACCGGCACCGACCTGGTGCACATCCCCTACAAGGGAGCCGGCCCGGCGGCTGCGGCCGTGCTGGCTGGCGAGGCCCAGTTGCTGTTCTCGTCGATCACCGCGGCACTGCCGCTGGCGCGCGCGGGACGGGTCAGCGCACTGGCAATGACCAGCCCGAAGCGCTCGCCGCTCGCGCCCGAAGTGCCTACGCTCAACGAGCAGGGCATCTTCAATGTCGAGGTACCGTCCTGGTACACGCTGATGGCCCCGGCGAAGACCCCGCGTGAAGCCGCCGAGCGGCTGCGCGCGGAGGTACGCCGCGTCGTCGCGATCGCCGAGTTCCGGGAAACGCTCGCGAAGCAGGCGATCGACGTGCAGGCGATGCCGCAGGCGGAGTTCAGCGAATTCCTGAAGGCCGACACCGCGAAGTACGCAGCGGTGGTGAAGAAGTCGAAGATCACCGCCGAGTAGTGGCAGCGCGGCCCGCCGCGCGCATCAGTCGATGCGGATGTTCGCTTCCTTCACGATCTTCGCCCACTTGGCCGACTCGACGCGGATCAGCTCGGCGAACTGCTGTGGCGTGGACAGGCGCACCTGGAAGCCCTGCGCATCGAGCTTCTCGCGCACCTCGGGCGCGCCGAGCACCTTGTGGATCTCGCCATTGAGCCGCGTCACGATGTCCAGCGGCGTCTTCGCCGGCGCGAGCACGCCCTGCCAGTCTTCCGAAGAGAAACCGGGAAGGCCGGACTCAGCGACCGTCGGCAGCTCCGGCGCCGTGGACACGCGCTGCGCCGGGGCGACCGCGAGCCCGCGCAGCCGCCCGGCGCGCACATGCGGGATCGCCGAGGGCATGCTGGCGAACGAGAACGCGACATGGCCGCCGATCAGGTCGGCCACCGCGGCGCCACCGCCCTTGTAGGGCACATGCACCACGTCGAGCCCCGCCATCGACTTGAACAGCTCGCCGGTGAGGTGGGTGGCATTGCCGATGCCGCTGGAGGCGAAGGTCATCTGCCCCGGACGCTGCTTTGCCAGCGCGATCAGGTCTGGCATCGACTTCACCGACATCGATGGATGCACGACCAGCACATGGGACGAGGCACCGGTCAGCGTGATCGGCGCAAAGTCGCGCTGGCTGTCGTAGGGCACCTTGCGGAACAGGCTCTGGTTCACCGAGAACGGGCCGAGCGTGCCGATGGTTAGCGTGTAGCCGTCCGGCGGCGACTTCGCCACCACTTCGTTGCCGAGCATCGCGCCGGCGCCCGGGCGATTCTCGACGATCACCGGCTGGCCGAGCGTCTCGGTGAGCCTCTGGCCGAGCAGGCGGCCAACGAAATCCGCACTGCCGCCCGGGCCGAACGGCACGACGATGCGCACCGTCCGGCTCGGCCAGGCCTGGGCCGTCGGCTGCGGCTGGGCTGCTGCCGACGTCGGCAGCAGCACGGCCACGCCAGCCAGCGGCAGGAGGAACCGATGCAGCGACCTGACAGGGCCACGCATCGCGGCGCTCAAAAGCCGGGGAACTGCAGGTTGGTCCACTTCGCCTTGATCTTCGCGCGCAGCTCGGCACTGACGTCGACCACAGTCGGGAAGGTCTTCTTCAGCTTCATGTCGTAGGGGATGCAGGCGTCGACCAGGATGCGGTTGTTGAAATTGCCCGGCAGCCACAGCGGGTCGCGCTTGGACGACCACGCCTTCTGGATCAGGTCGATGTCGGTGACCGGATCGAAGCGGGTGCTCATCGCCCACAGCACCTGGTCGAGGTCGCCGGCATCGATGTCCTCGTCGACCACCACCGTCCACTTGCCGGCATACGCGCCACCCTGGCAGTTCGCCGCGATGTGCAGCGCGTTACGCGAGTGGCCGGGATAGCGCTGGGTGATCTGCACCACGGTGAAGCGCGTCGCCGGGCCAGCCTCGTGGTTCCACACGCCGAGCACGTCCGGGATGCCGCAGGCGTCGAGCGCACGCCAGACCTCGGCCGCACCCGCGATGCCCTTCAGCAGGCCGGTCTCGTCGACCGGCTTGTGCTGCGGCGCGCAGCAGAGGATCGGATTGTTCCGGTGCAGGATGGTCTTCACGTTCACATACGGGCGCGGCACCGAGTCGTCGGAGTAGTAGCCCATCCACTCACCGAACGGCCCCTCTGGCAGGACCTGCCCGGGGACCATCTCGCCCTCGATCGCGATCTCGCAGTCGGCCGGGATCGGAAAGCCGGTGAACGGACCGCGCACGCATTCCACCGGTTCGCCGCGCAGGCCGCCCATGAAATCGATCTCGCTGATGCCGTCGGGCAGCGGGCTGGCCGACAGCATGAACAGCAGCGGATCCTGGCCGCAGAGGATCACGACCTTCATCGGCTCGCCGCGCTCGAAGTACTTGTCGCGATGGATGCGACCGTGCTTGCCTTCGGTGATCTGGCAGCCGATGGTCTTGCCGTCGTACACCTGGCTGCGGTAGGCACCGACGTTGTACCAGCCCTCGTCCGGGTCGAGCGTGATCACCCCGTCGGCGGTGCCGATGAAGCGCGCCTTGTCCGCCTCGTGGTGGCGCGGCACCGGGAACATCAGCACATCGCAGGCATCGCCCGTGATCACGTTCTCGAGGATCGGCCCGGTCTCGACGATCTTCGGCGGCAGCGGCTTCAGCGTGCGGATGCGCTCATGGTAGGCCTTGACGATGTCGACCTTGCGCGCATGCTCGAGCGGCAGGCCGAGGGTCAGCGCCACCCGCTTGATCGACGAGAACTGCCCGTACAGCGTGCGGAAACCAGCCGGATAGCCGGGGATGTTGTCGAACAGGATGGCCGGTGCCTGGCCACGGCTCTTCTCGGTCATCATGTGGGTGATCGCGCCCATCTCGGTATCCCAGTGGGCACCGTCGATCTTCAGCAGTTCGCCGAAGCCTTCGCTGCGTTCGAGCCATTCGCGCAACCCGCGGTAGCTGACGGTTTCATCGAGGGTGGACTTGGTCATCTGGCTCTCCGGGGGTGTCGAACAGGCGTCTAATTTCTGATACCGTTCTCATAAAAGTAACAGATCGATCAGGGCGTCGCAATTCGCCGTCGGGCGCGCCCCGGCGCTATGCTCGGCCAGGGTTTCGGGCACGAAAGACACAGGAGAGATGTCGATGGAAAACCAGGACCTGCGCAGCTGGCTTGCGCGCATGGAAGCTGCGGGCGAACTGCAGCATGTGAGCGGCGCCGAACGGATGGAAGAGATCGGCGGCATCGTCGACATCTACCAGCGCAAGATGGGCCGCCAGGCCCTGCTGTTCGACGACGTGCCCGGCTACCCGCGCGGCTACCGCGTACTCGCCAACGTGCTGACCTCGGTGCGCCGCATCGCGATGACGCTCGGCCTGCCCGACGACTCGACCGAGATGGACCTGGTGCGCTACTGGCGCAACTACATCGGTGGCGCGAACACGCACAAGCCGGAAGTGGTGAAGACCGGCAAGCTGCTCGAGAACGTGCTCTACGGCAATGACATCGACCTGCTGAAGATCCCGACGCCGAAGTGGCACGAGGACGACGGCGGCCCGTACATCGCCACCGGCTGCATGGTGATCATGAAAGACCCCGACTCGGGCTGGATCAACTACGGCGCCTACCGCGGGCAGGTGTTCGACAAGAACATCGCCACCGTGATGTGCTCGAAGGGCAAGCACGGCGACCTGCTGATGCAGAAGTACTTCCAGCGCGGCGAGCGCTGCCCGATCGCGGTGGTGGTCGGCGTGCATCCGGCGCTGTTCATGGTCGCGGGTCTCGAAATCCCCTACGGCAAGAACGAATACGAGGCAGCCGGTGCGCTGATCGGCGAGCCGGTGCAGGTGATCGAAGGCCCGATCACCGGGCTGCCGATCCCGGCGCATGCCGAGATCGCCTATGAAGGCTTCGTCTCGCCGGGGGACAAGATCGACGAGGGCCCGCTCGGCGAATGGACCGGCTACTACTGCAGCGGCAAGTCGCCGCAGCCGGTGATCCGCGTCGAATCGATGATGCACCGCAACGACCCGGTGCTGCTGGGCGTGGTGCCGGCGGTGCCGCCGAACGACGACAGCTACTACCGCGGCCATTTCCGCGCGGGCGCGGTCTGGCGCCAGCTCGAAGGCGCCGGGATCCCGGGGGTCACCGGCGTCTGGTCGCACGAGGCAGGCGGCGGCCGCTACTGGCTCACGGTGTCGGTCAAGCAGATGTATCCCGGCCACTCGAAGCAGGTCGGCCTCGTCGCCGGCCAGGTGCATGCCGCGGCCTACTGCAACCGCTACGTGGTCGTGGTCGACGACGACATCAACCCGGCCAACATGGACGAGGTGGTGTGGGCGATGTGCACCCGGGTCGACCCGCGCGAGGACGTCGAAATCCTCAAGGGCTGCTGGAGCACGCGGCTCGACCCGATGTCCTACCCGGCGGAAGAGCCAGTGCTCAACTCGCGCATGGTGATCGATGCCTGCCGGCCGTGGATCAAGCGCGACACCTTCCCGGCGGTCGCGCGTTCGAGCGCGGGGCTCGATGCGCGCATCCGGGAGAAATTCGGGCACGTGTTGCCGAAGGGCGCATGACAGGCCGGCTCGTGCGGCGGTTGCTGCCGGCCGTCATCGGCCTGTGGGCGACGGCCGCGCCGGCGCTCGCGAGCGACTGGCAGGCCTGCGTGAAGGACCTGCGCACGACCGCCACCGGCAAGGGCGTCAGCGCGCAGGTATTCGACACAGCGTTCGCCGGCGTCGAGCCCGACCCGGACATCCTGAAGGCATTCGACAACCAGCCCGAGTTCACGATCCCGATCTGGGATTACCTGTCCGGCCTGGTCGACGATGAGCGGGTGGAGGACGGCCGCCTGCTGATGGAGAAATGGGCGGCCGTCCTGGCGCAGGCAGAGCAGAAGTTCGGCGTCGACCGGTTCGTGATCGCGGCCGTCTGGGGCGTGGAATCCGACTATGGACGGATCATGGGCAAGCGCGCACTCGTCCGCTCGCTCGCAACCCTGTCCTGCGCAGGCCGCCGGCAGGCCTTCTTCCGCGGCGAACTGCTCGAGACGCTGCGCATCCTGCAAAGCGGCGACATACCGGCCGCCGCGCTGGTCGGGTCATGGGCCGGCGCGTTCGGCCAGACCCAGTTCATGCCGTCGACCTACCAGCGCCTCGCGATCGATTTCGATGGCGACGGCCGCCGCGACATCGTGGCTTCGGTGCCCGATGCGCTCGGCTCGACCGCGAACTACCTGCGGCGCGCCGGCTGGGTCACCGGGCAGCCTTGGGGCTATGAGGTACGCCTGCCGGCGAACTACGGCGGCCCCACAGGCCGCCGGACGAAACAGTCGATCGCACAGTGGAGCGAGCTCGGCATCCGCCAGATCGATGGCAGTGCCCTCGCCGGCAACGGACCGGCCGGCCTGCTGCTGCCTGCCGGCGCCAGGGGACCGGCCTTCATCGTGTTCCGCAACTTCGACGCCATCTACGCGTACAACGCGGCCGAGTCGTATGCCTTGTCGATCGCGCACCTGGCCGACCGGCTGCGCGGTGCCGGCGCGTTCAGCACCCCCTGGCCGACCGAAGACCCAGGCATCGGCCGCGCGGAACGGCGCGAAGTGCAGCAGCGCCTGCTCGACCGCGGCTTCGACATCGGCACTCCGGACGGGATCGTCGGCGCGCGCACGCGAACCGCGCTCAGCGCGTTCCAGGCGAGCGCCGGGCTGCCCCAGGATGGTCGCGCCGGACGGCGTGTGCTGCAGGCCCTGCGCAGCGCGCCGATGCCGGCCGCTGGAACCCCCGCAGTGGCGGCGCCGCCCAGATGAGCGTACGGTAGCGCCATGGCCAAGTCGCGGTGATCACCGATGGAATCTCGCATGCGATCCAGCTCGCGGTCGCGCCGGTATTCATGCTGACCGCCATCGGCGGCCTGATCGGCGCGCTGGCCACACGGCTGGGGCGCATCATCGACCGCGCACGCAGCCTGGAAGAGCGTATCCATGAAGGCCAGCAGGTCGACCAGCCGACGGTCGAAGCCACCTACTGGGAACTGCGCCGGCTGAAACTGCGTGGGAAGGTCGTCAACGCCTCGGTCGGGCTGCTCACGCTGTCGGCGATGATGATCGGCGCGACGGTGCTGTCGCTGTTCCTGGGCGAGACCACCGCGTCGCGGGTGAGCCCGCTGGTCTCTGTCACTTTCCTGTCCGGGGTGATCTGCTTCGTGCTCGCGCTGGTCTGCTTCCTGTGCGAGACACTGCTGGCCGGCTACACGCTGAAGTTCCGCGAGCAGCCGGACACGCCAGGCCACTGAGCCGGTCGGAGCTGGATCCGCCGGGTCTGTCACCGGTTCAGCGGTCGACGCGCACCCCGGCGTCCTTGATCACGCGGCCCCAGCGCGCGATCTCGTCCTTGATGAATGCGCTGAACTGCTCCGGCGTCGACGACCGCGCTTCGCCGCCGGCAGCCGTGATGCGGTCGCGCACCTCGGGTGATTCGACGGCGGCGATCGTCTCCTTGCTCAGCCGGGCAACGACCGTCTTCGGCAGTCCGGCCGGCCCGCCAATGCCCGCCCAGCTGGTCGAGCGGAAACCCTTGTAGCCGGATTCGTCCATCGTCGGCACGTCGGGCAGTTGCGGCGACCGCTTCTCGCTGCCCACCGCCAGCGCCTGGATACGACCGCCCTTGATGTGGCCGAGGCTCGCCGGCATGTTGACGAACATGAAGTCGAGCCGGCCGCCGAGCATGTCGGCGATCGCCGGGCCACTACCGTTGAACGGCACATGGGTCGGATCGATCTTCGCCACGCTCTTGAACAGTTCGAGCGTCAGGTGCGGCGTGGAGCCGATGCCGGTCGACGCTGCATTGGTCGCGTTCGGCTTCGAACGGACCAGCGCGACGAGTTCCGCCACCGTCTTCGCACCCTTGCTGCCGGTGACCAGCACGTTGGGCGTGGTGCCGATCAGGCCGATCGGGATGAAATCGCGATCGGTATCGAACGGCAGCTTCGACACCAGGTTGAGGTTCAGCGAAAAACCGGTCGACAGCGTGACCAGCGTATGGCCGTCAGGCACGGCCTTGGCCACGATGCTGTAGGCCAGCGCCCCAGCGGCGCCGGGCCGGTTGTCCATCACGATCGGCTGACCCAGTGCCTCGCTCATCCGCGGCGCCACCGCACGCACCATCTGGTCGGACAGCCCGCCGGCGGAGAAGTCGACGATCATCCGGATAGGCCGGCTGGGATAACTGCTGGCGCCCTGCGGCTGAGCCTGGGCGACTGACTGCGCCGCCGCCACCGCCAGCACAACCATCAGGGTCTGGCGTGCGGCATGTGCTCGCAAACCATCCCGGCTTTCACCGACTCGATGCATGGCGCTGCCCTCCAGGCTCTAGAACGGGATATCGTCTTCGAAATCGTCGAACCCGGCACCGCCGCCCTTGCCAGCGGCCGCGGCCGGCTTGCCGCGCGCAGCGCTGCCACCACCGCCACCGGACGCGCGCGGTGCATCGCCGTCGCCCATCGCGTCGCCACCGCCCATGCGATCGCCGCCTGGTGCGCCGGCACCACCGCGGCTGCCCAGCAGCTGCATGCTGTCGGCGACGATCTCGGTCGTGTAGCGCTCGATGTTCTCCTTGTCGGTCCATTTGCGCGTGCGCAGCCGGCCCTCGATGTAGACCGGCGAACCCTTCTTCAGGTATTCGCCGGCAACTTCGGCCAGGCGGTTGCGCAGCGTGACCCGGTGCCACTCGGTCTCTTCCTTCTTGTCGCCGGACGCCTTGTCTTTCCACGAATAGGTCGTGGCCAGGTTCAGGTTGCACAGCGCGTTGCCATCGGGCATGTAGCGCACTTCAGGGTCGCGACCGAGGTTGCCGACCAGGATTACCTTGTTCACAGATGCCATTGGATTCCTCCGCTACGGGCTTGGTGTTGGGTGATCAGGCCTTGGTGGGATGGATGCCGCCGCCGTCACCGGCATCCACGCGCATTACGCCCGGATCGCCCGCGCCGGCATTGTCGGCTGAGCGTCCCGGTGCACGCATGCCAACCGCGATGGCCAGCCATGCGGCGGTCAGCAGCGTGCCGAACCAGAGCACGGCAGAAAGACCTGCAGTCTGCGCAAGGATGCCGCCGACCGCGCCTCCCAGAAAGATCCCGAGAAACTGAATACTGCTGTATACCCCGATTGCAGTGCCGCGCAAGGGACGCGGCGCCAGTCGAGAAACCAGCGACGGCAGCAGCGCCTCGAGCACGTTGAATCCGATGAAGAAAGCGGCCAGCGCGATACCGGTTCCGAGCACCGAATCCAGCGTCAGCAGGAAGCCGCCGAGCGAGGCCAGCGTGAGCACGATGCTCGCCACGAACACCTGCTTCAGGCGCTGGCGGCCCTCGGCGTAGCCGATCGCGGGCACCAGTACGGCAAAGCTGGCCAGCATCGCGGGCCAGTAGACATGCCAGTGCTCGGCAACCGGCACGCCGGCGTCGCGCAGCGAGACCGGCACCACCAGGAACAGCGCGGTCAGCAGCGCATGGAGCACCAGCACGCCGAAGTTGAGCCGGCGCAGATCGGGATCGGCAAAGACTGCGCGCAGGTCAGCCCAGAAGCGGCCGCGCACCGGCCGCCGGGCATCGACATCCGTGGCGGTGCCGGCGTCGACCGGCACCTCGGACGGGTCAGGCACCAGCCAGCGCACGACCCCGACCGCAAGCAGGGCCAGCACCCCGGTCATCGCGAAGATGCCGTTGACGCCGATCGCGGCATTGAGCAGCGGCCCGGCAATCAGAGACGCCGCAAAAGCGATGCCGATCGTCGAGCCGATGATCGCCATCGCCTTCGAGCGCTGCGAGTCCCGGGTGAGGTCGGCGGTCAGTGCGATCACCACCGCCGAGATCGCCCCGGCCCCCTGCAGCGTGCGGCCGAGGATGACCAGCCAGATGCCGGAGGCCGAGGCCGCGACGAAGCTGCCCAGCGCGAACAGCGCGAGCCCGGCATACATGACCGGCTTGCGGCCGTAGCGGTCCGACGCCCAGCCGAACGGGATCTGCAGGATCGCCTGCGTCAGGCCGTAGATGCCGATCGCGATGCCGACCAGCACGCGATTGTCGCCTTCGGGCAGGCGTTCGGCATGGACCGCGAACACTGGAAGGATGATGAACAGGCCGAGCATGCGCAGCCCGTACAGGGCTGACAAGGCCAGGCTCGCACGCCATTCGAGGGCATTCATCGGCAGTCCGGAGGGACGGTTGAGCGAGCGTTGACGGTCAATGGGTACGGGCAGCGTGATGACTCGGTTATAGTAACAGGTTGCCTTTTTCATACGGCGTTGCAGGCAGGGCTGGCATGGCAGGCGAAACGAACACCGGAAGTGCGCAAATCAACGCAGCGGCCGGCACGGACTTCATCCGCATCCGAGGGGCGCGCACGCACAACCTCAGGAACGTGAACCTCGACCTGCCGCGTAACCGGCTGGTGGTCATCACCGGGCTGTCGGGCTCGGGCAAGTCATCGCTCGCGTTCGACACGCTCTACGCCGAAGGCCAACGGCGCTATGTCGAGTCGCTGTCGGCCTATGCCCGCCAGTTCCTGCAGGTGATGGAGAAGCCCGACGTCGACCTGATCGAGGGCCTCTCGCCCGCGATCTCGATCGAGCAGAAATCGGGTAGCCACAACCCGCGCTCGACCGTCGGCACGATCACCGAGATACACGACTACCTGCGCCTGCTCTATGCCCGGGCGGGCCAGCCGTTCTGCCCGGAGCACGATGCGCCGCTGGCTGCGCTGAGCGTGGCGCAGATGGTCGACCATGTGCTGGCGCTGCCGGCCGAGACCGGCCTGATGATCCTCGCCCCGCTGCTGGCCGACCGCAAGGGCGAACAGCGCGAACTGCTGTCCGAACTGCGGGCGCAGGGGTTCGTGCGGGTACGCATCGACGGCGAGGTGTTCGATCTCGACGAAGCACCGAAACTCGCCAAGAACCGCAAGCATACGGTGGACATCGTGGTGGACCGCCTCAAGGTGCGCGAAGACCAGCGCCAGCGGCTGGCCGAATCGTTCGAGATGGCGCTGCGCCATGCCGATGGCCGCGCGATCGCGCTCGAGATCGACTCCGGCCGCGCGCACCTCTTTTCGGCGCGCTTCGCGTGCCCGGTCTGCGGCTGGTCGATCCCGGAACTCGAACCGCGGCTGTTCTCGTTCAACAATCCGGTCGGCGCTTGTACCCGCTGCACCGGCCTGGGCACTGAGCCCTTCTTCGATCCGCGCCGGGTGGTCGCCTTCCCCGAACTGTCGCTGGCCTCGGGCGCGATCAAGGGCTGGGACCGGCGCAACGCGTTCTTCTTCCAGATGCTGCAGAGCCTCGCCAGGCACTACGCGTTCGACCTCGAGGCGCCGTTCGACTCGCTGCCCGAGGACGTGCGGACGAAGATCCTGTCCGGCTCG
>CAMDXD010000003.1 GCA_945877995.1 Bordetella parapertussis | reverse complement strand
CGCACAACACCAGCAGCTTCGCCTCACGCGGGATCGACGTGATGGCCGCGTGCAGCAGCGCGACCATCGCGCTGGTGACCAGGTTGCCGCAGTCCGGACGATTAAGGACGACCCGCCATGTCGTGCCTTCAAGTGCGGTCCGGATGGGTGCGTCGGTGCCGCTCGCGCTTGTCATGTCTGCCCTTTCAATCGATGCGTGCGCCGGAGGCGCGGATCACTTCGCCCCACTTCGCCAGCTCGCGCGCGAGGCAAGCCGGGCTGCAACTGAAGAGCGCCTTCCGCGACTGCACCACGCATATCGTCATGTCGCCGCTGGTATTCATGCGGCGCTTGGCCGCCCTGGTGCCGCTTCCGCGCCTGCATCTGATCCGCTTTCACGGTGTGCTGGCGCCCCATGCCAAGCTGCGATCCGCGATCGTTCCGATTCCAGCGGAGAGTACCAGCGAGCACGCGGCCGGGCACACGCACAGCGCGCTGGCGCGGTTTGGTCCCATCAACCCGGTGAATGCGACACGCGTCGGTCGCTCACTGCGACCGGCGATCGAGCCCGGTTCGCAACGATCCGAGAGCTTGCGCACAGCCAGGCCTCGAAAAAATCAGCCAGCGATGACCAATCCACCAAGTCAGACTAGCCCCCGACATGAAGCATGGGGTCGGCGATTCGCAGTAGAAAGGCGGGTCGTTCCTTAATGTCGGCAAACCAGCGCTCGACATTCGGCAGCGGCGGTCTTTGGTGCCCGAACAGGAACATGCGGTGCACTCGGATGGCAAGCGGCATATCGCCGAAGGTGAAGCGGTCGCCGGCCATATAGCGGGTGCGACCCAGCTGATTCTCGGCGATCGCGAGTGGTTTCAGGAAGGCGGCTTGCGCTTTTTCAACTTCCGCCGGATCACGCTCGTTCTCCGGCAATCGCACCAAGTGCATCAACAGCTCGTGCTGAGGCGGCAGTAGTTCGTTATTGTCCCAATCGATCCAGCGGCTTGCGGAGGCGAAAGTTCGGTTATCGCCGCCAAAAAGCAATTCGGGCGCATATTGCATCGCGAGGTAGCGCACGATCGAGTTCGATTCCCACAGAATGAAGCCGTTGTCGTCGATCGTTGGCACCGTGCGATTCGGATTCATTGCGCCGTACTCGGGCGTATCGACGACGCCATAGGGCTTATTGCCCTTGGAGACATGACCTCCGGGCCCCATGGTCGCGCTGGCGAGGATGAACTCGAAATCCATCCCGATCTCGGCCAGCGTCCACAGCACCTTCTGCGTGCACGCCGAACTCGGCCGGCCCCATACCTTCATTCGCGTTCTATCCACACTCTGCTCCCCGATCATCGAACACCTGTAGGGGCGCACAGGCCTGATGTGCTGGTCAATCCGGTCGATCCGCCGGGTGCCAAACCCAAGACGAAGCACGCCGAGAATAGGAAATTCGAACCACTTCCCCCTTTTTGTTTCTATTACGGGCCCGACAAGATGTCAATCGGACGGTGTTTGCTGAAAATTCCCCAGTCGCGATGTCTATTTGCATGCTGTATCGGCCCGAATCGTCTCACACCGACGCCGTTTGATTTCTCCACACGAGCGCCGGCCGAGCGGGATTCTCAGCGCTGTTGCAGAGCCGCTCTTGTCTCGCGGATCAGGCCGCCGGAAGCCGGGTCGACCAAAGCCGAAGGAATGCAAGCTTCGAACCCTGTCTGGACTTCCGGCCCGACGCAGGCTTAAATGATGCTCCGGAATCGCCAAGGGACAATCGTGGGCGCGAACGAGAGGATCGCATGCGGTCTGCCAGCCCTGGCACTGCTGCTGGCGCTGCCGGCATCCATCGGGGTGGCGCAGGGGTATCCGGATCGCCAGGTCAGGGTGATCGTCCCCTACGCGCCGGGCGGCAGCACCGACATCGCCGGGCGGCTGGTCGCCCAGCGCCTGACGGTCGAACTGAAGCAGCCGGTGGTGGTCGAGAACCGCGACGGCGCGGGCGGAAACATCGGCGCAGACCTCGTCGCGAAGGCGAACCCGGACGGTTACACGCTGCTGGTGGGTACGGCGGGCGGCATCACGATCAATCCGAGCCTTTACAAGGCGATGCCGTTCGATCCGGTCAAGGACCTCGCGGCGGTCGCCTACTTCGGCTCGACGCCGAACATCCTCGTCGTGCATCCCAGCCTGCCGGTGAAGTCGGTACGCGAACTGATCGCGCTGTCGCGCGCGCGTCCCGGGCAACTCAACTATGCGTCTGCGGGTTCCGGCGGTGCGGTCCACCTGGCGGCCGAACTGTTCCGGAGCATGGCCGCCCTCGACATGGTGCATATCCCGTACAAGGGTTCGGCACCTGCGCTCACCGACCTGCTGGGTGGACAGACCCAGCTGATGTTCTCGACGCTGCCCCCGGCGCTGCCATACGTGAAGGCAGGCAAGCTGCGGGCGCTCGGGGTGACCGGCATCGTGCGATCGTCGCTGGTGCCCGACCTGCCGACCATTTCCGAAGCCGGCCTGAAGGGCTACGAGATCACCCAGTGGTGGGGAATGCTCGCGCCGGCGCGCACCCCGCCCGAGGTGGTGGTGCGCCTGAATGCCGACATCAACCGGGTATTGCGCCAGCCCGAGCTGGTGCAGCAGTTCGCTGCGCTGGGTGCGGATCCCGGCGCGAACACCCCCGAATGGTTCGCGGCGTACATCCGTTCCGAGACGGCCAAGTGGGCCAAGGTCGTCAAGGCGTCCGGCGCCGTGGTCAACTGAAAGAGGCACGGCAGCGATGGATCGAACGTTCGATGTCGTGGTGGTCGGCGCGGGCAATGCCGCCATGTGCGCGGCCCTTGCGGCGCGTGAGCAGGGCGCCCGGGTGGTCGTGCTCGAGGCCGCGCCGGTCGCGACCCAAGGCGGAAACACCCGCTATGCCGCCGGGCAGATGCGCAACGGCTTTGGCGATCCGCTGCGCCTGCGCGAACTGGTCGACGAGGTGGACGATGCACTGTTCGCATCGCTGGATATCGATCCGTACACGCCGGAGGATTTCTTCGACGATGTCGCTCGCTTGACCGAGTACCGAACCGATCCGGTGCTGATGGAGGTGATCACGCGCGAGAGCTTCGACACATTGTGCTGGATGAAGCGGATGGGCGTGCGTTTCCAGCTGTCGCTCGGCCGCCAGGCGCAGAGGGTCGACGGGCGCTTCCGCTTTTGGGGAAACCTGCCGGTCGAGGTCTGGGGCGGCGGCGAAGGGTTGCTCGAGTCCTACAACCGGCGCGCCCGCGAGTCGGGCATCGAGGTCGTGAACGGGGCGATGGCGACACGGCTGATCGTCACGGGGGGGGCGGTTTGCGGCGTCGAGGTTGCGCATGAAGGCAATGGACCGGGCCGCTATCACGCACGCGCGGTGGTGCTTGCCTGCGGCGGGTTCGAGGCCAACGCGGACATGCGCGCGAAGTACCTCGGGCCTGGCTGGGATCTCGCCAAGGTGCGCGGCACCCGGTTCAACACCGGGCGCGCACTGAAGATGGCGCTTGAGGTGGGGGCACGCTCCTACGGTCACCTGTCCGGCGCGCACTCGACCTGCTGGGATACCAACGCCCCGGAGTTCGGTGACCTCGAGGTCGGCGACTCCTACCAGAAGCACAGCTACCCGATCGGCATCATGGTTAACGCACTAGGCGAGCGTTTCCTGGACGAGGGTGCGGACTTCCGCAACTACACCTATGCCAAGTACGGGGCGCGCCTGCTGCAACAGCCTGGCATGTTCGCGTGGCAGGTGTTCGACCAGCGGGCTGTGCCGATGCTGCGCGACGAGTACCGGATACGGCAGGTGACGAAGGTGCGTGCCGACACGCTGGAGGAACTGGCTGCGAGGCTCGAAGGAGTCGATGCCGATGCCTTCCTGGCGACGATCCGCGCGTTCAACGCGGCCGTGCCCGACGGCGACCCGCCAATCAACCTCGGGATCAAGGACGGGCGCACGACGCGCGGCCTAGCGGTGCCGAAGTCGAACTGGGCGTATCCGATCGACAAGGGCCCGTTCGAGGCCTACCAGGTCACCACCGGCATCACGTTCACGTTCGGCGGCGTAAAGATCAGCACGCGGGCGCAGGTCGAGGACGAGGCCGGCCAGCCGATTCCGGGACTGTTCGCCGCCGGCGAAGCGGTTGGCGGCCTCTTCTATCACAACTATCCGGGCGGCAGCGGCCTCACGGCCGGCGCCGTCTATGGACGGATTGCGGGCCGCGAAGCGGGGGCCTGGGCGTCCGTCGGCTGAGGCTGCGGATCCGGCGGCGAACGCTTCCTCGGCGGCGCCTTCACGGTTTCAACGTCGGAGTCTCTGCATGAGGGTGGCGCTGCCAGCGTCGGCTGCACCTCGTCCAAGCCCCCCTGCTCGAAGTCGTCAGGGGCGCGAATATCCCGCTGGCAACACAGGGCGAACGGAATCGGCCGCGGTCATTCGATGCGCGCGCCCGATGCTTTCACCGCGACGGCCCACCGCTCGATGTCTTCCTTGAGGAATCGCGCGAACTCGGAGGGCGTGTTGCCGACGCCGATAAAGGCGTTCTCGACGAATCGCTGTTTCATGTCAGGCGTTTGAATGACCTTGATCGTATCCGCCTGCACGCGACTCACGATCGCTTCCGCGGTGCCCGCGGGGAACATGAATCCGTACCATTGATTCGCTTCGAACCCCTTGATGCTGGCTTCGGCTATGGTCGGAAGATGCGGCTGAATCTCCAGGCGCCGATCGCTGGAGACACCGAGCCCGCGCATGCGACCGCTCGACACGTGCGGCAGCAACGCGATGGCCGGCGCCATTATGAGCGCGGCTTCGCCGCTCAGCACAGCGATCACGGCTGGGGCGGTGCCATTGTAGGGGATATTGACCATGTTGATCCCGGTCATGGCCTTGAGCAGCTCCACGCCCAAGCGCAGATTCCCCACGCCATCGCTGGCGAAATTGATCTTGCCTGGCACCTTCTTCGCGAGCGCAACGAGCTCCTGCACCGACTTGGCTGGCAGCGAGGGATGCACGGCGAGGATGTTGGGCGTCTTCGCGATCAGGGTCACCGGCACGAAGTCTCGCGTCGGATGAGCGCGCAAGTTGCTGAACACGCTGACAGCCATGGTATGGCTGGCGGTGCTCAAGAATAGCGTGTAGCCGTCGGCTACGCTCTTTGCCGCGAGTTCGGCGCCGATATTGCCGCTCGCGCCGCCGCGATTATCGATGATGACCTGCTGTCCCAGATGCTCCGAGAGTTTCGGCCCGATCAAGCGAGCTGCGAGGTCGGCGCCGCCGCCGGGCGCAAACGGCACGATGAGTCGCACGGGCTTCGAGGGATAGGGTTGCGCGCCGACGGGAGTGCTCACACAAAATAGAATCGCCACACACATAAATGCACGCAAGAGTACGGTACCCATAGCAAGCTCCTCCATAGCCGAAAATCTTGGAACCACTGGTTCAGCTCACGACGTCGGATTCATCTTCGCGGCAGCACGCGCCGCTGCCGCAGCCTGCGCGATACGGCGGGGTCGGAGGGACAAGGCACCCAGGCCCTGCGTCGCCTCGATTACCGCGGCCACTTTCGCCCGCTTCCCCATCTCGAAAATAGGAAGTTCTAGGCATTTTATTCCCCGCTGGTGAGCTTATCGCCGGCCCGACAAGGGGTCAATCGCGCGGTGTTTGCTGAAAATTCCCCGCTCTCGATGACCACTCGGCCCCTGAATCGGCCCGAGGTGTCTCACTTCGACGCAGTTTGACCGCTTCACGCGAGCGCAGGCCGCGCGGGATCGTCAGCCCCGCTGCAGAACCGCCTTAGTCTTGTGACTCCGGCCGCCTGGAAGAGATCCAGCGGCCGATGCTTGCCCGTGCGGCGCATCGGCGCGCGGCTTGCTGCCGAAAGGCAGTGGCTCTTGGCAGGGTGGGGGCCGTTTGAAAGTACTATTCGCTCCGTCGTCGGCTTCGCATGCCTGCGCGTCCTGGATAGACTGGCGCTTCAATGCTGCGCGCGGTGACCGACTCGAAAGGATGGGCTGACCAATGGACATGCCGCGCGACTTCATAGGCTACGGGCGAAATCCACCGGCGTTCGAATGGCCAAACTGTGCGCGTCTCGCGCTCAACATCGTCGTCAATTACGAAGAGGGCTCCGAGCGTAATCCCCTCGACGGCGATGCCCACCGGGAGGATGCGAGCGAGGCGGTGTTTCCGGTAAAGCCAGGCGAGCGCGAAATCCACCAGGAGTCCGTCTACGAGTACGGCAGCAGGGTCGGCATCTACCGGATTATCGACCTGTTCGACACGTTCCAGGTTCGCCCGACTATCTTCGCGTGCGCGCTGGCCCTCGAACGCAATCCGCCCGTGACGAAGGACTTCGTCGATCGCAACTACGACATCGTCAGTCACGGTTATCGCTGGATCACGCATGCCGGCTTCGATGAAGCCCAAGAGCGCGCGGAAATCCGCAAGGCATCGGAGTCGTTCCAGCGGACCACGGGGCAGCGCGTGGTCGGCTGGTTCAATCGCACGCCGCAGACCGTCATCACGCGGCGCATCCTGGCCGAGGAAGGCTTCCTCTACGATTGCCAGAGCGTCAGCGACGACATCCCCTATTTCCAGGACGTGCAGGGGCGTCCTTTCCTCGTCGTGCCCTATACGATCGACTGCAACGACGGGCGCTTCTGGCGGGGCACGTTCAACAGCGGACGCGATTTCGAAGTCTATTGCATCGACTCGTTCGACACGCTCTACCGCGAAAGCGCGCGCACGCCGCGCATGATGTCGGTCGGCCTGCATCCGAAGATTATCGGACGCCCGGGCCGGATCGGCGGTCTCGAGCGCTTCCTGGAGCACGTGCGCAGGCATCCAGACGTGTGGGTCTGCTCGCGCACCGATATCGCGCGTTTCTGGGCCGGGCGCTTCGCGCCGCCGGACACATGGAACTGGCCTGTGTCCGGTCCGTGAGTGGACGCGTGGTCCACCTCGGCCCTGCATGGAGCGTCGCTGCTACTGAAGCTTGATCCCTGCTTCCTTGATCACGCGCGCCCAGCGCGCCCGGTCGGCTTCCTGGAAGGCCTCGAACTCCGCGCGACTGTTGCCGATCGGCACGCCACCCATGTCGAAGATCTGCTTGCGGATCTCCGGCGTCTGCGTGATGCGCACCATTTCCCTGTTCAACTGGTTCAGGATGTCGTCCGGTGTGCGTGCCGGTGCCCAGAACCCGTACCACGAACCGGTGACCATGTCGGGGACATTGGATTCCGCGAAGGTAGGAACATCGGGCAATGAAGGGAGCCGCTTGGCGGAGGTGACACCGACGGCGCGCAGCCGACCCTCGGTGAGGAACCCGGTCACCGCGCCGAGGCTGTTGAACATCAGCTGCACCTCGCCCGCCACCAGGTCGGCCAGCGCCTGCCCCTGCCCTTTGTAGGGCACATGGTTCATGTTGGTGCCCGTGTTGACCCTGAACAGCTCGAACGTCAGTTGCGAGGCGGAGCCGAGGCCCGCGGAGGCGTAGCTGAGTTCGCCCGGCCGTGCCTTGGCGAGCTTGACCACGTCGCTGATGCGCTTGACGGGCAGTGTCCGGCTGACCGTCAGCAGGAAGGGCGCCGAGAAGATCACGGTGATCGGCTTGAAGTCCTTCATCGGGTCGTAGCTCATTTTCGGAAACAGGCTCGGCAGCAGGGCCTGGGTCGAGGCACTGGCGAGCAGCGTGTAGCCGTCCGGTGGGCTGTTGGCGACCATCTGCCCGGCGATCTGCGTCGTCGCGCCGGCCCGGTTCTCGATGATCACCGGCTGGCCCCAGGATTCCGAGAGCTTCTGGCTGATCATCCGCGCGCTGATGTCGGTGGGACCGCCGGGCACGAAGCCGACGATCACGCGAATGGGCTTGGACGGAAAGGACTGTGCCAACGCAACCGGTGTAACGAGGAGCAGGATGACAGCAGGAACGCTCAGGCTGGACGACATCAGACTCTCCCAATGAAGACGCCGAACGAGTTGCTCGACGAGGCTAACCCATCCAAGCAACCAGCGTACCACGCTGGCAAGTGCGCGCGGCCGCCGGCTGGACGCGCTCGCGCGTGTGCTAAGCTTTTCTCCGGATAGGTAGGACCCTCGGTGGCGTGAAGCCTGCGGAGCGACGATCTGTTCGGTGGCGGACACGATTCTTCCCATGTTCTGGAGACGCCAGTGAAGCCCGTTTTCACTCCCCTGCATCCGTTGTTCGTTGCAGAAGTTTCCGCGATCGACCTCATGCAGCTGCAGGACCCCGGCATCCTGGCTGCGCTGCGCACCGGCATGGACGAGCATGGCGTGCTCGTGTTCCACGACCAGACGTTCACGGACGCCGGGCAGCTCGCCTTCGCGCAACGCTTCGACGGTGTGCTGCATACGAAGACCGGCGCGGCTGCGGTGAGACCCAACCGGTTGAAGTACGAGGGGCTTTCCGACATCTCGAACGTCGATGAAGATGGCAAGCTCCTGCACAGTGAAGACCGGCGCAGGATGTATGCGCTGGGCAATCGACTGTGGCACACCGACGCATCGTTCCAGGATCCGGCAGGTCGGTATTCGATGCTGTCTGCGCGCATCGTGCCGCCAACCGACGCCGACACCGAATTTGCCGACATGCGATCGGCTTACGACGCGCTCGATGCAGCGACCCGCAAGCGCATCGAGTCGCTGCACGTGCATCATTCGATCGCCCATTCGCGCCAGACGCTCGGCTTCGAGTTCACCAACGATGAGCTGGACAAGCTCAAGGGTGCCGTCCATCCGCTGGTGCGAACGAACCCGCGTACCGGCCGGCGTTCACTCTATCTCGCGGCTCACGCCACGCGCATCATGGAAATGCCGGTGCCCGAAGGTCGGTTGCTGCTGCGCGACCTGATGGACCACGCCACCGAGCGACGGTTCGTGCATGCGCATTCCTGGCGTGCCGGAGACCTCGTGATCTGGGACAACCTTGCCACCATGCACCGCGGCCGACCCTACGAAGACGGCGTGCACCGCCGGGAGTTGCGGCGGGTGACGACCCTCGACATCGAGGCTGCACTCGCAGGATGAAAGCTCGCCGATGACAGACCAGGCAATCCGCTTGAAGCTCGCCGTGCCGTTCCGGGTGCCGTTCTATGCACCCTTCTATGCGGCGCTCGCGACCGGCGCCTTCAGGCGCCATGGCCTCGAAGTCAGCATGGACGTCGTGGGCAGCGGCCAGGCCGTCGTCGACGCACTGCACTCGGGCGCGGCGGACGCCGGCTGGGGAGGGCCGGCGCGCGTGATGCACGAGATCGACGCGGACAGCGGCTGTTCGCTGCGCACGTTCTGCTCGGTCGTCAGGCGCGATCCGTTCCTGCTGCTCGGGCGGGCGCTCAGGCCGGGGTTCCGGCTCCAGGAGCTCGTCGACTTCAGGCTGGGCAGTACGTCGGAAGCGCCCACGCCCTGGCTGTGCCTGCAGGACGACCTCCAGCGCCTCGGTGTCGACCCGGACAAGGTCGTGCGCATCGCCGGCAACACCATGCAGCAGAACTCGGATGCCCTCGTCAGCGGCGCGATCGATGTGGCGCAGGTCTTCGAGCCCTACGCAGCCCTGCTGGAAGCGCATCACGGCTGTGCGGTGTGGGCCACTGCTGCCGATCGCGGCGATACTGCATACACCGCCTTCATCGCGACTGCGGAACGCATCGCGCAGCGCCGGCAGGACTTCGTGCGCCTGTGCCGGGGCATGTCCGACACGCTGGCCTGGATTCAGGCCAGCGGGCCGGGTGCGCTGGCCGAGGCGGTCGCCCCGACCTATGCCGATCTCGATCCGGCGATCCTAAGGCGCGTGATCGACCGGTATTTCGGGCTGGGCATCTGGGCTACGTCGATACACATCTCAGGCGAGTCGTTCGATCGCCTCGCACAGGCGCTCCTGTCGGCGGGCTCGGTGCACGCCCTGCCGCAGTACGCCGCATGCGTCGATGCGACGCTGGCAGAAGATGCATTGAAGACTTCGTAGAGGCGAGACGCATGCGACTGACCCTGCTCGAGAACTTCCGATCGATGTTCTACGCACCGTTCTATGCGAACACGGTGCTCGGTAGCTACGAGGCGGAAGGCCTGGACGTGGAGGTCAGGATGACGCCGCAACTGGGCAAGACGCTCGACGCGGTGATTGCGGGCGAGGCAGAGATGTCCTGGGGCGGCCCGATGCGCCTGCTGTACGCGCTCGATGCGAATCCGAAGTCAGGCGCGGTCGCCTTCTGCGAGATCGTCGGACGTGAACCGACACTGCTCGTCGGCCGGACCCCGAATGCCGGATTCCGCATGGGCGACCTGGCGGGGAAGACCGTCGCGATCTTCACCGAGGCCCCGACCCCGTGGATCTGCCTGCAGCACGACCTGCGCCTCGCTGGCGTCGACCCGGTTTCCATCCGTCGTTCGCCGCCCGGAACCATGGACGAAAACGCCGCCCTGCTGCGCGCCGGGAAGGTCGACGTCATCCAGGTCTTCGAGCCCATGGCGCAGCAACTGATCGATGAAGGTGCGGGACACCTGTGGTACGCCGCCGCCGACCGCGGTCCGACATCCTTCACCACGCTGTTCACGACCCGACAGTACATCGAGCGCAACCCGGAAGCGGTGCTGCGGATGACGCGCGCGATGTACCGCACGCTAAAGTGGATCCACGCACACGACGGGCGAGAACTCGCGCAAGTGGTCGCGAACTATCTGCCCGAGATCCCGCAGGCGACGCTGGCCGCATGCTGCAACGCGTACAAGGCACTCGGGCTGTGGAGCCTCTCCCCGGTGGTGGATCCGGCCGGCTTCGAATGGAAACGCGATGCGATGTTCCATGGCGGCGAGATCCGTACGCGCCTGGCCTACGAAGCATGCATCGATCCGAGCTTCGCGGCGCAGGCCGTGCGCGACGATCCCCCGTCGGTCTGACGGCGAACGGCGATGGGAGCCGCAACGAACAGGAGTTGCCATGGTTGAGATCACCTGCGTGTACGAGGGCAAGGACGTGCTGGGCGAGGGGCCGATCTGGAACGAGGACGAAGGCGCGCTCTACTGGTGCGACAACATCCGTTCGCTCGTGTATCGGCACGAACCAGGCACTGGTGCAACGCGCATGTGGCAAATGAAGGAAGAAATCGGGTCGCTCGTGTTCCGGCAGAAGGGCGGGATCGTCGCCGGCATGAAGTCCGGGTTCTGCTTCGTCGATCTCGAGAAGGAAGAGGTGCGACACATCGTCACCGCCGAGCCGGGGACCGACAACTGCCTCAATGACGGGAAGTGCGATCGCCGTGGGCGCTATTGGTGCGGAACCATCAACCGCGACCTGAAGACCGCGAACGGGGGGTTGTATCGCCTCGACGCAGATCACTCCTGCCACAAGATGGAAAGCGGCATCATCGCGTCCAACGGCATGGCGTTCAGCCCCGACGACCGGACGCTCTACTTCTGCGACTCGCGGCAGGACACGGTGTGGGCCTATGACCTCGACATCGACTCGGGGGCCATCAGCAATCGGCGGGTCTTCATTTCGACAAAGGATGTCCCGGATCGTGTCGACGGTGCGACCGTTGACGCCGATGGCAACTACTGGTGCGCGCATATCCATGGGTGGCACGTGGTCTGCTACGACCCTGCCGGCCGCGAGATCCGCCGCATCAAGCTGCCGGTACAGCACCCGACGATGTGCACGTTCGGAGGACCTGGTTACGACGTGATGTACGTCACCTCCGGTACGCGCTTCCTCGACCCCAGGGAAAGCGCGAACCAGCCGTTGGCAGGGGCACTGTTCGCGATTCGCGGACTGGGGGTCAAGGGGCTGCCTGAGCCGAAGTTCGCGGGATGAGCCTGGCGTGGACGGCCGCAGCGCGTCGCACGCTGCATTCAGCCACCATCCCTGCTCCGGCTTGACCCCCGCCAGCGCCAACGCCTTGCCGTACCGCTGATACTCGTCCCGTATCTGCGCCGCGAACTGACCGGCATCCGGGACTATCGGCAGGCGGTGTTCAAGCCCTGGGGCGATCAATTCGCCCGATTGTGTAATCGCGACTGTTCGCGCTCGTCCTCCGACATCTGGTCCATCTTGCGCTCGAGCCAGGGCGTCGATCGCACCATCGCGTAACGGGCCCCGCCGGCGTCCGGGGCCATGGTGAATCGCTCGCCGTGCCGCGCATGGACGACGTCCCCAGCCGCAAGCGTGCGCCTTTCGTCGCCCAACTGTACGAGCGCATGGCCTCGGAGGACGATCGCAAAGATCTCATGGACTGCGGGCGTTACCGGCCCGAGGCCTGCTCCCCCCTCGGGCGGTGCATCGATGAAACCGAACGCCATGCGCTGCCCATGGTTCCACGTCTCGCGCGTCGATGACGGCACCGGTGCATCGAAGCCGTCGATCATGCGGTGGTAGCAATCGTCGATGTCGTCGATGATGATCTGTGATTCGCCTTTCTCGCGGTGCCGTATCACCCGGACACGGGAAACATAAGCGACGGAGAGCCGTGCACACATGATCGGCACGCGCGTGGTGTCTGGGGGTGCTTTTGGGGGTATCCGGACTTTTCTGAAAGCCAAAAGCTAGCATTCATGAAGGATGCAGCGATGAATGCGGTCCCTGTATCCCACTACAGACGCGGCAGCCGGCGACGAAAGTCCTCTCGCCTCTGTACCTGCCGTCGCCAGACGCGACCTCCGCACTCCCGGGAAGGGGAGAAGTGGCCGGGAATCGATTCGCGTGCTGCCGAAAGCCCGCTTGTCTCGAGCGCCGGATCCTGCCAGGTTGGCGCCCGGCACTCAAGAAATGGCATCGCAAGCCGTTATGCCGAGGGTACTTGTTCAATGGGAAACCAGAGGCCCCTCATGCATATCAAAAGACTGTTCCGTTTTCTCGCCGTCACCGGTTTCGTCGCCGCCAGTATGACTCCCGCCAACGCCCAGCAGAGCGCGATCGACTCCCAGTTGTCACGCCTGAGTGGGCGCATGGAGGGGCGCAACATGGCCCAGGCCGCGCGTGACCTCACCGGTTCGCTGCGCAGTGGCCAGCGCACCGACTGGTCGATCTTCCTGGTGAAGGGAGTCGACTATCGCATCCATGGTGTCTGCGACAACGACTGCCGCGACCTCGATCTGATCCTGCTCGACGAGCGCGGCAACGAGATCTCCCAGGACACTTCCACCGACGACATCCCGATCGTCAACGCACGCCCGAAGTGGACCGGCCGCTTCACGCTGCGCGTGATCATGGAAGACTGCAAGGTCAACCCCTGCAACTACGGCGTGCGCTTCTTCTCCGACAAGTAACGGCGCAGCGCGCAAAGCGCGAGTGGCTGTGCCGGTCCGTGAGCCGGGCGCAGCCCCCCGCGCACCGACTGCGTGCACCGACTCAGCCGCCCTCCTGCAGGAACCGCAGTACGCGCGCGTTGAACGCGTCCGGGCGGGTCTTCGACAGCGAATGCCCGCCGCTGTCCATGAGCTCGAGCTGTGCACCCGGGATCGCACGCGCCAGGGCTTCGGCGTGGTAGGCGGGGGTGATGTAGTCGTCGCGCGCAGCCATCACCAGCGTGGGCGTGGTGATGCGTGCGAGATCTGCGCGGCGGTCGAAGGCCATGATCGCGTCGATGCGGCCGACCGAGATGTCGGCCGACGGCGGATTGACGGCCGCGCGGCGCAGTTCCTCTTCGATCTCGGCATCGTGCGCATTCACGTAATCGGGCGGGTACAGCCACAGCGGATGGAAGCGGCCGTGCAGTTCCGGCCCCGCCTGTTGATACATCTGCCGCCGCGCCTCGAACAATCGCCGGAACCAGGGATCGCACCAGGTCCAGGTCGCATAGATCGTCATCCGCGACAGCCGCTCGGGATGCAGTACCGCGAGTGTCTGGCCGATCGCGCCGCCCGTGGACTGCCCGACCAGGTGGACGCGCTCTAGCCCGAGTGCGTCAAGCAGCGAGATGACATCGGCGGCCATCCCGTCGACCGAGAACGAACGCTGCAAACGGTCGCTGGCGCCGGTGCCGCGCTGATCGTAGGTGATCACCCGATAGTGCCGGCTGAAGAAGGGCACCTGCGGCGCCCATGAACGGCCGGTGCCGTTGAGGCCGCTGACGAACAGCAGCGGATGGCCGCTGCCGCTTTCTTCGTAGGCGATCTCGCCGTCGCCGATTGCCAGCCTGGGCATGGTGTCTCCTCTACATTTTCATGGGGGTCATGATGCCGTCCATCCGCAAGCATACACAGTGGACGGCCGCGGGATGGTCCGCCGATCAGCGCTTGCGCGTGCCGCTGACGATCTCGTCGAAGCGCGGATACAGGTGGGCGAAATCGGTGTCGGTCATGCCCTGTTCGATGGCCGAGGCCAGGAACTCGCTGGTGAGCGTGCCCAGCGGCACCTGCGCGCCGAGCGACCCGGCGAGCGACACCGCCATCGACACGTCCTTGCGCAGGTTGTACACGCGCGAGCGGGCGTCCCACTTGCCCGACAGGATGTGGGCCGGGAAGCGGACCTCGCTCGCATAGCTGCGCGCATTGGATACGTTGAACACGCCGATCATGTCGGCGACGCTGATGCCTGCCGCCTCGGCCATCCGCCCGCCTTCGCAGGTCGCCAGGAAGATCGTGTGGCAGACCATGTTGTGGATCAGCTTCATCGTGTGGCCGGTGCCGCTGGCGCCGAGGTGGAACAGCCGCTTGGAGATCCGCTCCAGCAATCCGCGGGTGCGCTCGAATGCATCCGTGTCGCCGCCGACCATCAGGGTCAACGTGCCGGCGTCCGCCCCCGCCGCACCACCGCTCATGCCTGCGTCGAGATAGGCGATGCCGCGCTCGGCCGCGCGCGCCGCGATCGCCCGCGTCTGGACCGGATCGGACGTGGTGAAGTCGTACACCACGAGGCCCGGCGCCGCGTGCGCGAGCACGCCGTCGGGGCCGTCGAAGCAGGCAGCGATCTCGGGCGTGGCCGGCACGATGAAGAAGATCGTGCTGCAGGAGGCAGCCATCTCTCCCGGTGTGGCCACCTCGACGCCCGGCAACGCGGCGAGCGCGTCGCGGGCCGCCGGTGCGAGGTCCCAGACCGCCAGTGGCAGGCCGGCGCGCTGGAAGTTGCGTGCGATGCCACCGCCCATGTTGCCCAGACCGACTACGCCCACCTTCCGATCGTTCATCCTGCCTCCGGGTGCCGTACGTGATTTATGCGAGGCGCGATGATGCTACCGGGCGCCCCCGCCCGGCAACCGGCGCGCCGGGGCGTGCGATGTCCGGCTTGCTGCTGCACCGCACCCGTGGTTAGCATGCGATGCAAACAGACAGCTGCCGGACAGCACGGCAAGGGGGATGAATGTCGACATTCGAAGAGTACTCGGGCAAGTACCGGCATATCCGGCTCGAGCGCAGCGCCGAGGGCGTACTGCTCGCGACGTTCCACACCGACGGCGGGCCGCTGCAGTGGGGACAGGCTCCCTACCTCGAGTTCCCGCAGGTCTTCGCGGATATCGGCAACGATCCGGGAAACAAGGTGGTGATCTTCACCGGCGCAGGCGATGCCTTTTCCGGGCCGCCCGGCAACCCGTCGAATCACCGGCCGCAGAAGACACCGGCAGGCTGGTACAACGAGTACTGGGGCGGCAAGCGGCTGGTGCAGAACCTGCTGGACATCGAGGTGCCGACGATCGCCGCGATCAACGGCCCGGCCCTGCGGCACAGCGAGCTGCCTCTGCTGTGCGACCTGGTGATCGGTTCCGACACCTGTGCATTCCAGGATACCGGGCACTTCATGACCGGTCTGGTGCCCGGCGATGGCGTGCATGTGATCTACCCGATGCTGCTCGGTCTCAACCGTGGGCGCTATTTCCTGATGACAGGCCAGCTGATCGAGGCGAAGGAGGCGCTCGAGCTCGGTCTGATCTGCGAGAAGCTGCCGCAGGACAGGCTCCTGCCGCGTGCGCATGAGCTGGCGGAAATCCTCCTCCGGCAGCCGCCGCTGGTGCGCCGATTCACCAAGGCCCTGCTCGTGCAGCAGTTGAAGCGGTCGTTCCACGAAACGCTGGGCTACGGGCTGGCGATCGAAGGCATGGCAGTGGTCGAGGGCTGGAACAACCGGGACGAACCCCGGTTCTGACAGCTCGACCGGCGGGCACGGGCCGACCACAGGCCCGGGCGGCAGCCGGGCCTGTGGCTGGATGTCTTCAGAAGGAGATGGCAATGCGGTTCATCCTGCGGGCAGCCCTCGCTGCACAGTCGCTGTTCATGGTCGCCGGATCGTTCGCGGCGGGAGCCGCCCGGGCGGCCGAGTTTCCGCTGAAACCGATCCGGATCATCGTGCCGTTCGCCGCGGGCGGACCGGTCGATGTCCTCGGCCGTGCCGCCGCCGCGCAGATGTCGGCCTCGTTCGGCCAGAACGTGCTGCTCGACAACCGGCCCGGGGCCAGCGGCATCGTCGGCATGGAACTGGTCGCCAAGGCGCCAGCGGATGGTTACACGATGCTTCTGACCTCGGGCAACTTCACGGCCCTGCCTGCGTTCACCCGGACGCTGCCCTATGATCCGCTGCGTGACTTTGCCCCGATCGGCAGCATCGCGCGCATCCCGGGCTTTCTGCTGGCGGTGCATCCCTCGCTGCCGGTGCGTTCGGTAAAGGAACTTGTCGCGCTTGCCAGGGCCTATCCCCAGAAACTCAATTACGGATCCTCCGGAACCGGTGGTGTGCAGCATCTGGCGATGGCGCTGTTCAACCTTGCGACCGGAACGCGGATGACCCATGTGCTGTACAAGGGGGCGCCGCCGCTGTCGATCGACCTGATGAGTGGGCAGATAGAGACCGCGTTCGTGGTACCTGCCGGCGCGCTGGAGTTCGTTCGTACCGGACGCATGCGGGCGATCGGCTTCAGCGGCGGAAAACGCTGGGCACGCCTGCCCGATGTCCCGACGATCGACGAGGCCAGCGTGCCTGCGTTCGAGTACTTCACCTGGTACGGGTTCTGGTACCCGGCCGGCGTGGCCCCGGAACTCATCGATCGCGTGCACGCCGAGATCGGGCGCACGGTTGCATCGGCCGACGTGCGCAAGCGTTTCGACGACCTCGGGTTCGAGCCGTTCGCGTCGGAGCGGCCCTCCGAGTTCGCGCGTTTCGTACAGGCTGACCTCGCGGCGATGAAGAAGCTCGCGAGCCGGATCGGAGCCGTGCCGGAGTAGCCGTGCCGGCGCGCGGCCGACGCCGTACGGGTTGAATGCTTGTATTCTGGCGCGGGACGGTCGCCAAACGGCGGCCGCTGCGCATCTGGAGGCGGTATTGGTCCATTCACCTCGAGCGCTGCTGCGGGCAGCTGTCATCACGTCGGCGGCGGTCATCGCGCTTGCCGCGGCATCGCTTCCGGCGTGGGCGCAGGCCTGGCCGGCCAAGCCGGTGCGGGTGATCGTTCCGTATCCGCCCGGCGATACCGCCGACACCATCGTCCGCTTGATCGCGCAGAAGATCACCGAGCGCATCGGGCAGCCACTGCTGGTCGACAACCGCGCCGGTGCCAGCGGCCAACTCGGGCTCGAGCTGGCATCCCGGGCGGTGCCGGACGGCTACACCGTAGTCGTCGGCCAGGCAGGCAATGTCGCGGTTGCGCCGCATGCATACCTCAAGCTGGGCTACGACCCGCAGCGCGATTTCGCGCCGGTGGCGCTGGTGGCGATGAATTACCTCGCACTGGTGGTGCAACCGTCGGCGCCCTACCGCACGGTGTCCGAGATGGTCGCCTGGGCGAAGGCCAACCCGGGCAGGCTGAGCTTCGGTTCGAACGGGGAGGGCGGCTTCCCGCACCTGTCCTTCGAACTGCTGCGGGTGCAGGCCGGCTTCACCTACCTGCACGTGCCCTACAAGGGCGCAGCCCAGATCGTGAACGACCTGCTGGGCGGGCAGGTCGATGCGGCGATGGCGAGCTATACCTCGATGGTGCCGTTCGCGCGCGCGGGCAAGCTGCGCATGCTGGCCATCACCAACCCGGTACGGATGCACTCGGCGCCGGACATGCCGACGGTCGCCGATGCGGTGCCAGGCTATTCGTCGCAGGGCTGGTTCGGTTTCCTCGCGCCATCGGGTACGCCGCGTGCCGTCGTGCTGCGCCTGAACGAGGAAATCAACCGTGCGGTGAAGCAGCCGGACGTGGCCGAGCGCATGACCAGCGCAGGCCTGGAGATCATCGCCGAACCCCCGGAAGCATTTGCAGCACTGATCAGGCGCGAACTCGACAAGTACGCGAAGCTCACGAAAGCGATCGGCTTCAAGCCGATGTGACCGCCGTTCAGCGGCCCTGAACCTGGGAGGGAACCATGACTACCGCCCCGGCCCCGATGCGCATACTGCGCCTCGACCATGTCGTGCTCAAGGTGCAGGACCTCGCGCGCGCAGAGGCCTTCTACCGCAGCCTTCTGGGCGCCGCAGTCGAGCGCCGTATCGACAAGCCGATCGTCCTGGTGCAACTGCGCATCGGCGAGGCGCTGCTCGACCTCGTGCCCGGTCGCGTGCCGGTCGCCGGCAGCGATGGCGCCGGCGACAACATGGAACATTTCTGCCTGCGGGTCGATCCGTTCGACCCCGATGCGATCACCGCGCACATCCTCGCGTGCGGCGGACAGCCCGAACCGAAGCGCGAACTCTATGGCGCGGACGGCTTTGGCTGGTCGATCTACCTGCTCGACCCGGAAGGCAACAGGGTCGAACTGAAGGGGCCACCGACGCGGCAGCTCGGAGACCCGAAGCCACCGTCCTGATCCAGCGCAGGCCGCTCAGTCCACCTTCACCCCGGCGTCGCGTACCACCCGTGCATATTTCGCGATCTCGGCCTTCAGGAAGTCGGCGAATTCGCGCGGTGTCGATGTCGCCACCTCGAGCCCCTGGTCGACCAGTTTCTCCTGGACGTCCGCGACGTTGAGCGTCTTCACGAGGTCGACGTTCAGCCGGTTGACCACCGGCGAGGGGGTGCCTGCCGGTGCGAGCAGGCCGTACCAGCCGGTGAGCTCGAATCCGGGCAGGCCCGCCTCGGCGATGGTGGGCACCTCCGGCGTGGCGCGCACGCGCTTCGCGGTGGTCACGCCGAGCGCGCGCAGGCGTGCGTTTCGCACATGCGGCATCACCGACGGCGAACTCGCGAAGATCAGGTGTACCTGCCCGGCCAGCAGGTCGGCGAGCGACGGGCCCGCTCCCTTGTACGGCACGTGGAGCATGTCGATCTTCGCCATCCGCTTGAAGACTTCGGCGCACAGGTGGGCGAGGCTGCCGCTGCCCGACGATGCATAGTTCAGCTGGCCCGGTCGGCTGCGCGCGAGTGCGATCAGTTCCGATACCGAACGCGCCGGTACCGACGGGTGTACCACCAGTACCGACGGCTGCAGGGCGACCATGCTCACCGGCGCGAAGTCGCGCACCGAATCGTACGGCAGCCTGCTGTACAGGCTCGGGTTGACGGCAAGCGTGCCGCCGCCGTTGAGCAGCACGGTGTACCCGTCTGGCGCGGCGCGGGCGACGAGTTCGGTGCCGACGTTGCCGTTGGCTCCCGCCCGGTTGTCGATCAGCACCTGCTGGCCGAGCGCCTCGCCCAGCCGCGGGCCGATCACCCGTGCGATCACGTCGGTGCCCCCGGCCGGTGGGAAGGGCACCACCATCCGGACCGGCTTCGCGGGCCAGGCCTGGGCAGTCGCGAGCGCCGGTGCCAGCGTGCCGGCAGCCAGCGCGAGCAGCAGCAGCGCGGCGGTCGGGCGGGCGTGCGTACCCTCTGTCATGGCCCGGTCAGCGCGCATCGGAGGCCGCCGTCGTCGGTGCCTTGGGGTCGGTCGCATACTTGAACTTTGTGCGCTGGTAGTACTCGAGATAGGTCGTCGGTGCATAGCGGGCCGGGTGTCGGGCGTCGACGCAGCTGGGGACGCATTCGATCCGGGCGTCCAGGTCGGGATTGAAGAAGAAGGGGATCGAGTAGCGATCGGTGCCGCTGCGGTTGATCACCCGGTGCGGGGTGGAGAGGAAGCGATCGTTGGTCCACCAGGCCAGCAGGTCGCCGGAATTGACCAGGAAGGCGCCGTCGATCACCGGCGCCTCGATCCATCCGGCGCTGCGCGAGTAGACCTCCAGCCCCGGCACCGTGGCCTGCGCGAGCAGCGTCATGAAGCCGCCGTCGGTATGCGGTGCCGAACCGAACTGGTCATCGCTCACTGGTGCCGGCGGATAGTGGGCCAGGCGCAGGGTCGAGCGGTCGCGCGCGAATGGCGTGGCGAAGAAATCGCGCGGCATGTCCAGCGCGGCGGCGTAGACCGGCAGCAGCCGGTGCGCGAGGGATTCGAGCGCCTCGAAGTAGTCGAGCACCGCCTCGCGGAAGCCGGGCAGGTCGCGTGGCCAGCGGTTCGGCACCCGGAACGGCTTGCCCGCCAGCATGTCGGGGTCGTCCGGTGGCAGCTCATTGCGCACGAAGAACGATTCGTTCACGTTGGGCCGGGACAGCCCGGTGATGCCGGCGCTGCGACTGATGCCGTATTCCATCGGCAGGTAGCCGACGACGTTCGCATCGACCTTGATCTCGAGCTTGCGCTCCAGGGGGAGGGCGTGGAAACGCGCATTCTCCTCGAACAGGCGGTCGATCTTCGAGCGGGACACGCCATGGTTCACGATGAAATGGAAGCCGATGTCACGGCAGGCCGTGCCCAGTGCGGCGGCCAGTGGCTCGAGAGCGCCTGCGTCGCCGGCGAGCCAGGGCCCGATGTCGAGCACTGGTATCGCGGCGCCTGCGGCCGGGGCGAGTGCCGGGGCGGTCAACTGGTCGAGCGGAAGTCCCATCGTCGTCCTCGCATCAGCGCATGGCGCGGCTGGCCATCATACGGAGACTAGCCTAACGCGTCTGGCAGGAAAAGCCGACGCGTGTGCATGTTCTCGACCGTTTTCGACACGCTGGGGCGCCTGCTGGTGGTCGAGGACGATGTACTGGTCGCCGAGGCCACCGCTTGGCTGAAGGCTGGATCGTACGAGGCGGTGCCATGCGATTTCCGCCCGCCCAGCAGCAGCGCGTCGAAGTGCTTCGCTTTGCGCGCGACAAGACCGCAGGTACGCTCTGGCTCCTGGTCACCCGGGAGGCGCCATGGAACATCGAATCGATCGCGGCAGGGGACGGCTTCCCCGTCCTGCGCAAGCCGGTCGCACCGCAAGACCTGGTGCAGGCACTCGCACCGCTGTCGGCCGTGCGCCACGGGCCTGCCCATGAGTGACGGGCTGCATACCCTCACGCTCGCCGAGCTGGCGCGCCGGATCGAGTCGCGCCAGCTGTCCCCGGTCGAGCTCGCTGGTGCACTGCTCGCGCGCATCGAGTCGCTCGACGGGCAGGTCAATGCGTTCATCACGCGCACCGCGGAACTCGCGATGGCTCGTGCGCGGCAGGCGGAAGCGGAGATCTCCGCCGGCGCCTACCGGGGGCCGATGCACGGCATGCCGTTTGCGCTGAAGGACATCTTCGAGACAGCGGGCGTGCTCACATCCGGCCATTCGCGCATCTGCATCGACCATGTGCCGGCGCACGACGGCTTCGCGGTGGCCAGGCTGCATGCGGCCGGCGCGGTGCTGCTCGGCAAGCTCGCGACGCACGAGTTCGCCCATGGCGGACCGTCTTTCGACCTGCCGTGGCCACCCGCGCGCAACCCGTGGAACCTGGAGCACATCACCGGTGGCTCGAGCAGCGGCCCCGGCGCGGCCGTCGCCGCGGGCTTCGTCCCGGGCGCGCTGGGCAGCGACACCGGCGGCTCTATCCGCACGCCCTCGGCGCTGTGCGGCCTGGCCGGGCTCAAGCCTACCTACGGGCTGGTGAGCCGCAGCGGCGTGCTGCCCAATTCATGGTCGTTCGATCATTGCGGCCCGATGGCCTGGACCGTCGAGGACTGCGCGATCCTGCTGCAGGTGATCGCCGGCCATGACGCTGCCGATCCGGCCAGCGTCGATCGCTCGATCCCCGACTACCGGGCGGCGCTGCGTGGCGGCGACCTGCGCGGCATCCGTGTGGGCGTGCCACGCCACCTTTGGCAAGAGGACGTCGACACCCCGGCCGAAATGGTGCGCGCAACGGAGGCCTCGCTCGACGTGCTGCGTTCGCTCGGTGCGACCGTCGAGGAGGTGCGCATGCACCCGGCGCAGGTGTACCACGACGTGAAGACCGTGATCTCGCTGTCGGAGCTTTTCTCGATCTACCGCGAACCGCTCGTGACGCGGCCAGGCGATTTCGGCGAGGACTTCCTCGGACGCGGCGGCCTGGCCGGCGCGCTGTTCCAGGCCAGCGACTACATGCTCGCGCAGCGCGTGCGGCGCGGCCTGCTCGAGGCCGTGGTGCCGCTGTACGAACGGTTCGACGTGCTGGTCACTCCCGGTGCCGGTCCGGCACCGCGGCTCGATGCGCACCGCACGGTATCGTTCTGGGAGAAGCCCTCGCTGTTCTCCCCGTTCAGCGTGTTCGGCAATCCGGCGCTGATCGTGTGCTGCGGATTCGCTGGCAACGGCCTGCCGATGGGGCTGCAGATCGGCGGGCGCCCGTTCGACGAGTGCACCGTGCTGCGCGTCGGGCATGCTTACGAACAGGCCACCGGCTGGCGTGCGCGACGGCCGTCGCTGGTGCCCGGGTCTGCGCGGCCACCGGTGCGGCTGGCGCCATCGGCGCCGCTGGACGACCGTGTGGTGACCGCCGCGGTGCGCGCGGCCACCGCGGCATTGGCCAGCCAGGCCGGCCTCGTGCTCGACGAGCGTCAGTTCGACCTGCTGCTGCGCGCCGCGCCGCATGCGTTCGCGATGAGCCGCCGTATCCGCGAGCCGCTCGCACGGGCCGCCGAGCCGGCGAACACCTTCCGCTTCGACCGTTGCACGCTACCAGGAGACTGAGGATGCCCTTCCATGCCCGACGGGCGGTGCCGCTGCTGTGCGCCACCGCCGCATTTTCGCTGTCCATGCAGGCCCTCGCGCAGGGCACCTATCCGAACCGTCCGATCCGCGTGATCGTTCCGTTCGGCACCGGCAGCGTCACTGACGTGATCGCGCGCGTGACGATGCCGGCGCTGTCCGAGGCGCTCGGCCAGCCGATCCTCGTCGACAACCGGCCCGGCGGCGGCGGCAACCCGGGTACCGACCTCGGCGTGAAGGCGGCCCCCGACGGCCATACCCTGATCCTGAGTTCGGCCAGCACGCTGGCGGTGAACGGCTTCCTGTTCAGCAACATGCCCTACGACATGGCGACGGCCTTCGCGCCGATCACCCAGATCAACGCGGTGACCAACGTGTTGGTGGTGAGCCCGGCGCTGCCGGTGAAGAGCGTGCCGGAACTGATCGCCCATGCGAAGGCCAACCCGGGGAAGCTGTCGTATGGCTCCGCCGGCGCAGGTGGCACGATCCACCTGGCGGCCGAGATGTTCAAGGCGCTGACCGGGACGCAGATGGAACACATCGTCTACAAGGCGAGCCCGATCGCGCACATCGACCTGTTCAGCGGGCAGATCCAGCTGATGTTCGACGGCCTGCCGCCGTCGATCGGCCATATCAAGGCCGGCAGGCTGCGCGCGCTGGCGGTCACCCCGGCGAAGCGCTCCGCGCTGCTGCCGGACCTGCCGACGATGGCTGAAGCCGGAGTTCCCGGCTACAACGTGCAGGGATGGAACGGATTCGTCGGCCCAGCCGGCCTGCCGCGCGCGATCGTCGAGCGGTTGAACCGCGAGACGGTCGCGGTGCTGCGCCGTGAAGCGGTGCGCCAGCGGCTGCTCGAACTCGGCGCCGAACCGGTGGGCAACACGCCCGAGGAATTCGGTGCGCACCTGCGCGCAGAGCGCGAACTGTGGGGCAAGCTGATCCGCAGGATCGGGCTCAAGCTCGACTGACTGATCCGCAGGATCTGGCTCAAGCTCGACTGACCGACCTGCCGACCGGTCCTGCGAGCGAACGTATCGGATCGGGCACCGTGCCCGCGTCGCAACGTTAGAATGGCCGCACGGTTTCCCCACTGAAAGGCTTTCGATGACCTCGCGCTGCATTCGAACCGACGGCTCCGTCCGCGGCAGGCCCATGGTGTCCTGGCGGGCTCCCGCTGCGCTGGCTGCCAGCGCAGCGGCGATCGCCGTGGCCATCGGTGCGTCGCCGGTGCTCGCGGCAGAAGCGTTCCCGGTCAAGCCGGTACGCTTCATCGTTCCGTTCGCCGCCGGCGGTGCGGCCGACGTGATGGCGCGAACCATCGGCGCCCAGTTCAGCCAGGCCTGGGGCCAGACGACCATCGTCGACAACCGCACCGGCGCCGGCGGGCTGATCGCCGCCGAACTCACCGTTCGCGCCGGCGCGGACGGCTATACGCTGATGCTCGCGGAACCGGCGCTGGCGAGCCTGCCGTCGCTGTACAGCAAGCTGCCAGTCGACGTGCTGCGCGACTTCACGCCGCTGGGCGGCATCGCGACGGCGCCGCAGGTGGTGACCGTGTCCAACGCGGTCGCCGGCAAGGGGGCGCAGGATCTGATCGCGTTCGCGCGCGCCAACCCGGGCAAGGTGAACTTCGGCTCGCCCGGACGCGGCACTACCGGCGACCTCAGCGGCGAACTGCTGCGGATGATGGGCAAGTTCGAGTTCACGGTGATTCCGTACAAGGGTGCGGTGCCGGCGCTGGCGGCGCTGGCCGGCGGCGAAGTGACCCTGACGGCGAGCAGCATGCTCGCCGCCATGCCGCTGGTGCGCGCGGGCAAGATGCGCGCGATCGGCACCACCGGGCCGAAGCGGCACAGCCTGACGCCGGAGATTGCGACGATGGCGGAGCAGGGCCTGCCCGGCTACCAGATCATGCAGTGGTGGGGACTGGTCGCGCCGCGCGGTACGCCGAAGCCGGTGGTGTCGACCATCAACGCGGCGATTGGCCGGTCGCTCGCGACCGCCGAACTGAAAGACCGCCTGGCAGCGCTTTTCGCGGAACCCTGGCCGAGCAGCCCCGAGGCTTTCGGCGCGTTCCTGAAGGCCGAGATCGACTCGCTCGGCAAGATCATCCGTGCCGCCGGTATCAAGGCAGAATAGCGGCATGAGCAAGAGCGTCCACGACATGGGCGGCGATCCGGCAGGTCCGATCGACCGGGCAGAACATTCGCGCAGCCTGTTCGACCAGCGCGTCGACGCGATGCTGCGCCTGCTCGCCCACCCGCAGAAGGGGTACTTCACCGTTGATGCGATGCGCCGGTCGATCGAGTCGCTCGACCCGCAGGCCTATCACGGGCTTGCGTACTACGAGCGCTGGGTGCGCGCGGTACGCGAACTGGCGATCGAACGCGGGCTGGTCAGCCACACAGCGCTCGAGCAGCGGATGTCCGCCATCGCCGCGCAGCGCGTGGTGAAGCCGTGAGCCGGCCACCGCTCGCGGCAGGCGTTGCGGTCAAGGTGGGCACTGCGGCGCCGTCCACCCACTGCCGCACGCCGCACTACCTGCGCGGCAAGCGCGGCGTGGTGGTTTGCACGCTCGGGCGTTACCCGAACCCGGAGGCGCTCGCCTACCACAAGCCCGGCTTGCCGCCGGTCACGCTCTATCAGGTCGAGTTCGACGCGGCCGAGGTCTGGGGCGAGCGCCTGCGCGAGGCGCCCTACCGCATCACTGCGGACATCTTCGAACACTGGCTGGAACCGGCGGAGCCGGACAGCGGGCAAGGAAACGCAGCATGAGCATGCACGACCACGGTAACCACGGCGACCACGTGCATCCGGAGCACGGGGCCGACGACCCGCACGCACCGCTCGACGACTTCGACCACTACCAGCCCGAGTCGCTGCTGATGGAACAGGCCCTGCGCGAGCTGCTGGTCGAGCAGGGCGTGTTCACTGCCCAGGACATCCAGCGCCAGATCGACCTCACCGAATCGCATACGCCGGCGCTGGGCGCCCGGATCATCGCCCGCGCGTGGGTTGACGACGCGTTCCTCAAGGCACTGCTCGCCGAGGCGAAGCCGGCGCTGGGCCGTGCCTTCGAGATCGACCTCGCGAACACGCCTGAACTCACCGTGCTCGAGAACACGCAGGCGGTCCACCACGTCGTCTGCTGCACGCTCTGCTCATGCTATCCGCGCAACATCCTCGGCATCCCGCCGGCCTGGTACAAGAGCCGCGAGTACCGTTCGCGCGTGGTGATCGAGCCGCGTGCCGTGCTGAAGGAGTTCGGTACCGAACTGCCGCCGCAGCGCGAGATCCGCGTGGTCGACTCGACCGCCGACATGCGCTACCTGGTGATCCCGCTGCGTCCGCAGGGTACAGGGGGCTGGGACGAGGAGCGGCTCGCCGCGCTGGTGACCCGCGACAGCATGATCGGCGTGGCGCAGGCGCTGGCACCCTGATGCCCGCGACCGCCGCGCGCGTCGCCCGCCACCCCGGCCGATGACCAGCCCCGCAAAGGATGTGCGCATGCGCGGCTTTTCCGTGCGTGCCACCGTCGAGACCGCCCTGGCCTGGATCGATGCGCATGCGCGGCAGCTCGGCCCGGAGACGTCTGCAATCGACGCGTTGCACGGGCGCGTACTGGCAGAGGACCTGCACGCGACGATCGACGTGCCCCCGTTCGACCGCTCGGCGATGGACGGCTATGCCCTGCGCGGTGCCCAGACCAATGGTGCCGGCGACTACAACCCGCTGTCGTTCGCGATCGTCGGGCAGGCCCTGCCTGGCCGGCCTTTCGAGGGCGCGGTCGCGGCCGGCTGCGCGGTGCGCATCATGACTGGTGCGCCGATGCCGGCTGGCGCCGATGCGGTGGTGCCTGCCGAATACGCGACCGAGCGCGACGGCCACGTCGAGGTCACCGCGCCGCTCGCACCCGGCCGGCATGTCGGACGCCGTGCGGAGGATGTCTCCGCCGGTGCGTTGCTGCTCGCTGCCGGACGTCGATTGCGCGCGCAGGACGTCGGGCTTATCGCCTCGATCGGCCTGGACCGCGCGACGGTCGTACGGCGGCCCGCTGTGCGCATCGTGGTCACTGGCGATGAACTCGCAGTGCCGGGCACCGGCAAAGGCCTGCACCAGATCTACGATGCCAACTCGAGCATGCTGCACGGGCTGGTATGCCGCGACGGTGGCCTGCCCGCGCCGGTGCTGCGCGTGGCCGACCGGCGCGAGTCGATCCGCGAGGCGATCCTCGCGCCCGGTGTCGACGTCGTGCTCGTGTCCGGAGGCTCCAGCGTCGGCAGCGAAGACCATGCGCCGGGCATCCTCGCGCAGGCGGGGGACCTCGCCGTGCACGGTGTCGCGATGCGGCCCTCGAGCCCGGCCGGGTTCGGACGCGTCGGAGGCACGCTGGTTTTCCTGCTGCCCGGGAACCCGGTGTCCTGCCTGTGCGCGTACGATTTCTTCGCCGGACGCGCGCTGCGCATCCTCGGGGGCCGCGCGCCGGCATGGCCGCACGCCGTGCGGCGCGTGGTGCTCACGCGCAAGATCGCCTCGCAGGTGGGGCGAGTCGATTACTGCCGGGTGCGCCTGGGCGACGACGGTGCCGAGCCGCTCGCGCTGAGCGGCGCATCGATCCTGTCCTCGACCACGCGCGCCGACGGCTTCGTGATCGTGCCCGCCGACAGCGAAGGCCAGGCGGCAGGCACGTCCGTCGACGTGTACCTTTACTCACCCTGATCACCGCTGCCCATCGAGGGGCTGGACCGAATGCCGGACAAGATGCCAAGCCCTGGCGTACGTACCGCTGCCCGCCAGGAGCAGTTCCTGGAAGTCATCACCCGCGATGAAGCCACCGATCGTTTCCGGCGCCATCTCGTGCTGGCGCCGCTGGGCCGCGAGACGGTGCCGCTCGGTGGCGCGCTGCACCGGGTGCTCGCGTCCACGGTGGCGTCGACGGTAGACGTACCCGCGTTCGACCGTTCCAACGTCGATGGCTTCGCGCTGGTCGCGGCCGACACCTACGGCGCGATGGAGGAGAGCCCGCGCGTGCTTGCCCTCAATGCGGAAGTGGTCGAGCCGGGGCGCGCACCGGTGGAACAGGTCGCCCGCGGGCGGGCGTCGATCATCGCCACCGGTGGCATGTTGCCGCGCGGCGCCGATGCGGTAATCATGGTCGAGCAGACCGAAGCGACCGACGACGGCGGCGTTGAATGCCGCCACTCGGTGCCACCCGGGCAGAACGTGACCTTTGCCGGTACCGACATCGCGCGCGGCGAGACCGTGCTGCGCCAGGGCCAGCGCCTGACCTCGCGCGAGATCGGCGTGCTCGCCGCGATCGGGCTGGCCGAGGTAGAGGTATGGCGTCGGCCTCGGGTGGCGATCGTGTCCACCGGCAACGAGATCGTCGCGCCGGGTTCGCCGGTGCGCCCGGGTGCGGTGTTCGACTCCAATGCCGCGATCATCGGCGCTGCGGTCGAGGAACTCGGTGGCGAGGCTATCCAGCTGGGCATCGTCGAGGACGACGATGCTCAACTCGAGGCGGTGCTCGCGCGCGGGATGGATGCGGACATGGTGATCCTGTCCGGCGGTACCTCGAAGGGTGCGGGCGACCTGTCCTACCGCGTGGTCAGCCGGCTCGGCAATCCGGGCATCGTCGCGCATGGCGTCGCGCTGAAGCCGGGCAAGCCGGTCTGCCTCGCGGTGACCGGTGGCAAGCCGGTGGTGATCCTGCCCGGGT
>CAMDXD010000002.1 GCA_945877995.1 Bordetella parapertussis | reverse complement strand
CGGATTGGGCACCATCGCGGCGAGGCGGGCCGCCTGCGCAGGCGTCAGCTGGGCGGCAGAGACGCCGAAATAGTGACGGGCGGCAGCCTCTGCGCCGAACACGCCGTTACCCCACTCGATCACGTTCAGGTATATCTCGAGGATGCGGCGCTTGTCCATCGTCTGCTCGAGCATCAGCGTGATCGCGGCTTCCTGCACCTTGCGCGCCGGTGTCCGCGCATCGGACAGGAACAGGTTCTTCGCCAGTTGCTGGCTGATCGTCGAACCGCCCCGCACCACGCGCCCCTGCTTGCGGTTCTGTTCCAGCGCCTTCTGGATCGCGCCCCAGTCGAAGCCCTCGTGGTCGACGAACTTGTCGTCCTCGGCGACGATGATCGCGCGTTTGAGGTGGATCGAGATCCGGTCATACGGCACCCACTGGTGGCGCAGCCGGGCCTTTGCATCCTTCGCCCGCAGCTGGTCGAGCCGCAGGTCCATGAACGACGTCTCGACCGGGTTCCGGTGCTTCCAGTACACGACATGTCCGAACAGCCACAGCTGCCATGCGAGCAGCGCGCCCAGCGCGAGCAGCAGCAGTCGGGAGGTCCAGCGGAAAAGCGTGCGCATGGACGGGAGCGGAGGGGGCGAAGCCGGGGTCAGCCGGCAAGCCGGCTACCGCGCCAGGGCTGGCCCAGGCTGGCGAGCAGCGCCCGGGTGCCGGGGCGCACGCCTCGCCAGAGGAAAAAGGATTCGGCGGCCTGCTCGACCAGCATGCCGATGCCGTCCGCGATGCGCGCACCGCCACGCGCTGCATCGGCGAGGAACGCGCTCGGCTCGATCGAATACATCATGTCGTAGCACAGCCCGCCCCGAACAAGCCGCGCCCGCCCGGTCGACGGCGCATCGGCGCCGAGGCTCGCCGAAGTGGCATTGACGATCAGGTCGAACTCGCCTTCGATCGACTCCAGCCCCCCGCCGGACACCACCGATCCAGGCTGCCGTGCGGCCAGCGCCTCGGCGCGTGCAGCCGTGCGGTTGGCCACATGCAGCCGCCGGACCCCGGCGTCGAGCAGCGGCAGCACGACCCCCGCCGCCGCACCGCCGGACCCGAGCATCAGTACACGGGCACCTGCAAGCGGCTGGCCCAGGTTGACCTCGATGTCGCGCACCAGCCCGATGCCGTCGGTGTTGTCGCCGAACACGCTGCCATCGGCCTCGAAGCGCAGCGTGTTCACCGCCTCGGCCGACGCGGCGCGCGCGCTGCAGGCATCGGCCCGCTGCCAGGCTTCGCGCTTGAACGGCAGCGTGACATTGGCGCCGCGGCCACCGTCGGCCTGGAACGCGTCCACCGCCGCACGGAATCCGTCCAGCGGCACGAGGACGCGTTCGTAGACCATCTCCTGCCCGGTCTCGCGCGCGAAGGCGGCGTGGATCACCGGCGAGCGGCTGTGTGCAACCGGGTTTCCGAAGACGGCGTAACGGTCGGTCATAGCGCGTGCCGCCTCACTGTCCCTGGAACTGCTCTGCGGTGGTGAAGCTCCAGGTGCGCGTGATCGCCAGGATGTCGATGTCCTTCGAGATGTCCGCCGGGAACGCGGCGAACGGCGCGGCCAGTTCGACAATGCGGATGGCCGCCTGGTCGAGCAGCTTGAAGCCGGAGGAGCGGTTGATCTCGATGCTGTCCACCGTGCCGTCGCGACGCACCGAGACGGTCAGCTGCAGCGTACCGTAGAGCCTCTGCCGGCGGGCGTCGTCCGGGTAGTTCAAGTTGCCGACCCGCTCGATCTTCGAGCGCCAGTCCTCGACATAGCGCGCGAACCGATACTCGGATGCGCGTGCGCCGACGAAGGCCTTGCGCGGCCGCTCCTGGTAGGCGCTGAAGTCCTTCGACAGCTCCGCGCGCAGCCGTGCCATCTCGAGGCTGCGCGCCGCGAGATCGGCCGAGGTCTGGGCAGGAACCGGCTGCGACTGCGGCAGCGGCAGCGGACCCGGGTTCGGCTCCTGGCTGTCGATCGGCACCGCCGCCTTGATCCGGGCCATCAGGCGCTGGGTTTCCGCCTCGAGCTGCTCCACCCGCGCGCGTGCGGCGGCAGCCGGGTCGGGCACGTCGACACCGGTCGCGGACTGCGGCAACGGCGTCTTCAACCGGCGCGGCGCATCGGTATTGCCACCACCGTCGAGGTTCGACTGCGCGCGCACGTCGGCCTTGACGGGCGCCTTGACGGTGCGTGCGTTGACCAGCACCACCTCGAGCGCTGCCGGTGCAGTGGCGCGATCGGTGCTGCCGGGCAGCGTGAAGCGCGCAGCGAGCAGCATCGCGTGCAGAAGTACCGAGGCGATCACCGCGAGTACCAGCGTGCGATTGGCCGGTGCCACATATGAGAACGGCGGCGCGAGGAACAGCGCCTCGGGCGCCGGATAGCGGTTGGGCAACCGGATCAGCGAAGCCACGGCATCGGCTGCGAAAGCGTGCAGGTCACCATGGCGCGGATTCTAGGCGAGCCGCCCCGGGCTGTCATGCCCTGTCGACCCGGCGCCCGCAGCACCGGAACAACCGCACAGCGGCCACCGCGCCTGGTCACGCCAGCGCTTCCCCGAACGTCAGGTCGAGCAGCAGGTCGTACAGGTCGATTCGATCGACCGCCAGCCGCACCCGCGTACCCGCAGGCAACTCCGGAACCGACGGCACCCGGGCAACCACCGGCACGCCGGACAGGCGCACCAGGTTGTCGCGGATCACCTCGCCGTCGATCGAGGCCAGTGCCTGCTGCCGGATCCACACCAGCGACCAGTACCGCTCGAGCGTGCGCTGCGCCTCGGCATAGGCTTCATAGGCCAGTTCGAACGACCGCATCGCGGCCAGCATCGACTCGCTGCCGGGCGGATACGGCGCCGGCTCGCTGCGTATCCAGCTCGCGATCTGCCGCTGGTTGATCAGGTCGACCATCCGGCGCAACGGCGAACTGGCCCAGGTGTAATGGGCAACACCCAGCCCCTGGTGCGGCGACGCGACGGTGGTCATGAACACCTTGCCGCCGGATTGCGCGCGGTAGATCGCAGGCACCTGCGCCCGCGCCAGTTCCCCACCCCACTGGCTGTTGGCGAAGATCATCATTTCCGCAACCAGCGTGTCGAGCGGGGCGCCGCGCGCGCGCGGCCGCAGCGTGATCCGGTCGCCCTCGACGATGAAGGTGTACTCGACCCGGCCACTGCCGGTCTCCGCCTGCTTGCCGCGCATGGCCTGCAGCTTCTGCGCGAAGCCCCACAGCGTCCAGAGTTCGCGCCCGCGGGCATGGTCGAGGCGCGGATCGGGCAGCGCGGCGGCGGCGGAAAGCGCCTCGGCGGTGAAGCAGGGCTCCAGGTGCTCGAGCCGCAGGTTGTCCGCGATCCGTACCGCTTCGACCGCGGAACGGGTCGAGCGCACGGTGAAGTCGGCATCCACGTCGACGTACAACGACACCGCAGGCACGGTGCGCCCCTCGGCCAGGGTGAACCGCTCGACCGCCGCGTCGGGCAGCATCGTGATCTTGCGCCCGGGGAAGTAGGCGGTCGACAGACGGGACAGGGCCACCTCGTCCAGCGTCGAACCGGCCGCGATGCCCAACGATGGCGCGGCAATATGGATGCCGATGCGCCAGCCGCTGCCGAGCGGCTGCACCGAGAACGCATCGTCGATCTCGGTGGTGGTGGTGTCGTCGATCGAGAAGGCTGCCACCACCGCAGTCTCGAGCACCGGCAACGGCGCGAGCAGCGCATCGAGCGCGTCCGCGCCCGCGCCGTCGACGGCGAAGCCGGTGCCGGCGCGGAAGTGCTCGAACAGAAAACGACCGTAATGGAAGTCGTGCGCCGAGGCGATCGCTCCGCAGTGCTGCATCAGGTGAGGCACGCTGGTTCCAGAAGCGGCGCATGCGGCCTCGACCGCCTTCCAGGCCATCGTCTGCTTCTCGGGGGCGTAGAGCAGCGACGGCACCATCGGCCGCATGCCCTCGGGCAAGTCGCCAGCCACCAGCGCCGCGGTCCACTGCGCCTGCTGCTCCGCCTCGCGCCTGCGGCGTTCGACGCCCGCCAGCGCCGCCTTCAGCGATTCGGCAGGCGCGCGCTTGTACAGGCCCTTGCCGCGCTTGTAGAAATACATCGGGCTCGCGTGCAACCGCAGCAGCATGGCCGCGCGCTCGACCGGCGACGCGGACTTGGCGGTGGCCGCGCCGAAGTATTCGCGAGCCGCGTCGTCGAAGCCGAACTCCTCGGCGGTGATCGCCTCCCAGAGGAAATCCGGGTCGAGCGTATCGGCGAGCAGCCTCGCGTCGTCGACCAGCGCCTTCGGTGCCGGCGCCTCGAAGCGGAACAGCACGTTGGACGCCTTCACCTTCGAGCGCTTCCCGTGCGGCGCTTCGACCTGCAGCGAGGTGGTGTTGTCGGCCAGCACGCTGCCTGCCCGCAACTCGCCTTCTTCCTCGTAAAAGACATTCATCGGGGCCGCGATCAGTGAGGCAGTGGAGCGATGAGGCAGCGGGCAGGCGAAGCTGCCCGGACGGAAGCGCGTTGCCTCCGTGCGCCGGGCGCGCAGTATACCGGAGCGGTAGCCTCGCTCAGCCGGCGCGTGAGCGCGGGCGCCGAGCGCGCGCCATCGGGTCGGGCGCCTCCAGCATGCCGGCAAAGCGCAGCACGTCGTCTATATGGTCGGTGAAGCTCGAGAAGCCATGGTCGCCGCCCTCGACGATCACCTGTCGGGCGCCGGTGTACTTCGCGACGGCCTGGCGCCAGTCGAGCACCTCGTCGCCGGTCTCGACCAGCAGCAGGTAGCGCTCGGGGCGGGTGACCGGATCGACTTCGAGCGCCACGAGTTCCTCGATATGCGCCGAGGTCAGCGTCCAGCGCTCGCCCGAATGCAGGTTCGCCTGCTCGCCGACGAACGGCGCCAGAAGCACATGCGGCTGCACCGCCGGGTTGACCAGCACCGCCTTCGCGCCATGCTTCTCCGCCAGATGGGTCGCATAGAAGCCACCGAGCGAACTGCCGATGAAGGTCACCCCCGACGCATCGGCGGGCAACAGGATGTCGACCGCTGCGATCGCCTCTTTCGGCGAATGCGGCAGTGCCGGGCAGGCCAGCTGGTCGAGCAGGTCGAGGTCGGCCATGCGTGCCTCGACCAGGCGCGCCTTCAGGGACTGGGGGGAGCTGTTGAAGCCGTGGAGGTAGACGATCATTTTCGAAGTCGGTACAAGTCGGCTCGGGAAGCATACGCGCTCGCGCCGTGTCGAGTCTGCGCATGGAATCTGGCATGGAATCTGCCTCCAATCCGTTCACTTCAGCACGCCTTTCCAGGGAAGCAATGAGCACACCGATCTACCGTGGCGTCCACCTCGCAGCTCCGCTCGAGCAGTACATGCAGGTATGGATGCTGGGCACCGGCAGCCCTTCGCTGTCCGTGGCACGCCATGGCATCTCCACGCTGGTGAAGGCTAACGGCCGCTGGCTGCTGTTCGACACCGGTCGCGCGACTCTGCAGCGGATGTACGAGTGCGGCATCCCCGTTCCGGAGGTGACCGACATCTTCTACACGCACCTGCACTCCGACCATGTCTGCGGGTTGCCCGATCTGTGGATGACCGGCTGGTTCGTGCTGCACCGCCGCCGGCCGTTGCGGGTGTTCGGGCCGCAAGGCACGGCACGCGCGGTGGACGGCCTGCGCGAGTTGCATCACTTCGACATCAGCGTGCGGTCGAAGTACGAGACCGCCGAGCCCGCCGGGCGCGCGATCGACGTGCACGAGTTCACCGGCGGCATCGTGTTCGACGAAGACGGCGTGAAGGTGACGGCATTCACGGTAGACCACGGCCCTGACGTACGCCCGGCGTTCGGATTTCGCATCGAATGCAATGGCCGCTCGATCGTGCTCTCGGGCGACACCACGCTCTGCGATGGCGTGCTCGAGCAGGCGAAAGGCTGCGACCTGCTGGTGCACGAGATCGCAGGGGCGTCTTCGGCGCAGCTCGCCGCCAACGAGATCACCCGCCGCATCATTTCCATCCACACCGATCCGCAGCAGATGAACGAGATCTGCCGGCGCACCCGACCCCGGCTGACGCTGCTCAACCACATCAGCGTCTGGCGCGTCACGCAGTACGACATCCTGGCCAAGGTGCGCCACGGCTACGACGGCGAAGTCGAGCTCGCCCACGACCGGATGGAGGTGCTGGTCGGCGCCGAGATACGCATCTTCCCGCCCGGCCCGCCAGTGGCCGGCGAAGACCTGATCGTCAGCGATACCCATCGGAGCACCGATTGAAATCCACTGCAGCGCGTTTCCTGTACCTGTCCTTCGCAGCGTTGCCGATGCTTGCACCGGTACGGCCTGCCCAGGCGCAGGCCTGGCCGGTGAAGCCGGTGCGGGTCGTCGTTCCCGCCGGGGCCGGCGGAGCGGCCGACATCCTCGCCCGCATGCTGGCCGAACCGATGGGCGCCGCCTTCGCCACCTCGTTCATCGTCGACAACCGGCCGGGTGCAGGCGGGGTCATCGGCAGCGAGATCGTCGCCCGCGCGCCCGGCGATGGCTACACGCTGATGGTTTCATCGAACACGCTGATCATCGCGCCCAGCCTGTACAAGGTCAGCTACGACGTGCAGCGCGATTTCACGGCCATCGGCTCGATCGCCTCGGCACCGAACCTGCTGGTGGCCAGTCCGGAGCTGAAGGTGAAGACCCTCGCCGAGCTGATCGCACTGACCAGGCGTACCAGCGGCGGCCTCGCATTCGGCTCGCCGGCCGTAGGTTCGGCCGCGCACCTCACCGTGGAACTGCTCGCTCGCGCAGCAGGCATCGAGCTCGTCCATGTGCCTTTCAAGAGTCCCCAGCAGGCCATGATCGAGACGGTCTCGGGACGCATTCCACTCACGGTCGCCGGCGTGTCCAATGCGCTGCCCCACCTGCAGGGCGGCAAGCTGGTCGCCATTGCCAACATGGGTGCCGCACGATCGCGGCTCGTGCCCGACGTGCCGACGCCCGCGGAATCCGGCATCAAGGGCGTCGACCTGGCCCTGTGGTTCGGCATGTTCGCGCCGGCATCGACCCCATCGTCACTGGTTGTGCGCATCAACCAGCCGTTGAATGCCGCGCTCAAGTCCCCGGCAACGCTGGCGCGGCTCGAGTCGCTCGGCTTCGACCCGGCCGTGGGCACACCGGCGCAGTTCAACGATCAGGTCCGGCGCGAGGAACCGATGTTCGCCCGGGTGGTCCGCGACAGCGGCATCAAGGCCAACTGACGCCATCGGCGGAGCGAAGCCGAAGCATCGAGCCGTTCCCTGCACCGGATGGCTGTTCAGCCGGCCATCCGGCGTTCAGAATGGAGGCGTAGCGGGCGACCAGACCCGCGCCGTTCCCACTGGAGGAGTGCCCCATGCCGAACACCGTCCGTCGAATGACCAACGCCGTCGCACACCTGTCGCGACTGGCGTTCGCTGCAGCCTTTGCCTTCGCCGTCACCCTTGGCGTTTTCAACGCGCCGCCCGCCGCCGCGCAGAAGTGGTCGACGGCCGCGCCGATCCCGGTCGGTGCCGAAGAAATCTACGGCATCGCGGCAGGCGGCAAGCTCTATGTATTCGGCGGCCTCGCACCTGGCTGGAAGCCGATGGGCATGGTGTTCGAGTACGACCCCGCCGTCGACCGCTGGACGCGCAAGCGCGACATGCCGGCATTCCTGCACCACGTGGCGCTGGCGACGGTCAACGGCAAGATCTACATGTTCGGTGGCTTCGAACTGCCCGGCAAGGGGCCAGCCGCATGGGCGCCGGTCAGTACCACATGGGAATACGACCCGACAGCGGACAGCTGGCGGTCGATGGCGCCGGCACCGATGGCACGCGGCGCACACAACGCAGTGGTCGTGGACAACCGCGTCCACGTGATCGGCGGTGCGGGCCTGCATCCCGGCTCGAAGGAAACCGCGCTGCATCCGGCCCGGCCGCACCGCGCACTGGGTACGCATGAAGTCTTCGATCCAGCCACCAATGCGTGGTCGACCCGCGCCGACATGCCCACGCCGCGCAACCATGCCGCAGCCGGCTTCGTCGATGGCCGAATCTTCGTGATCGGCGGGCGCATCGGTTCGGTGTTCATCACCACCGCCTCCAACACCGACATCGTCGAAGAGTACGACCCGGCGACCGACAGCTGGGGACGGCTGCGGGCGCCGATGCCCAATCCGCGCAGCGCGGTAGCCTGGGGCGTGCATGGGGGGCGCATCTATGTCGTCGGAGGCGAGATCCGCCATCGCGATTTCTGGGCGACCTATGCGGCAGTCGATGCATTCGACCCGAAGTCGAACAGCTGGACGCGGCTGCCCCCGATGCCGATGCCTCGGCACGGCCTCGCAGCAGACTTCATAGGCAACCGGTTGCATGTGGTCAGCGGTCAGGTTCAGTCGGGGACGAATGCGCCCGGGCTGGTAGCCAACACCGATCGGCATGATGTGCTGACGATCGGCGGCAACTGAAAATGAGGGTGGTCGCGCAGGCGCCCTGTCTGCTGCGGCTGGCATCGCTGGCACCGTGGGCGCGGCTCGCCTGCGCGGCAGGGCTGGCGCTGGGCGCGGGCGCCCTCCTCGCGTCAGACGCACCAGCGCCGCCGGGCGCGGCGAGCGGCAGCGCGGGCTGCGGCGCCGACCTGGCCGGCGCGCGGCGCGTCGAGACCGCGCGCCATGTGATCGCATGGCGCGCCGATCCGCAGAAGATCCCGGTCGGACGGCATTTCGCGATCGACATCGTCGCGTGCGCGAAGACCGGGGCACCGGCTGCGTCGGGTATCTCGGTCGATGCGCGCATGCCTTCACATGGGCACGGCATGAACTACAAGGCTGGCATCAAGGCGATCGGCGAGGGGCACTATCGCGCGGAAGGCCTGCTGTTCCACATGCCGGGCAACTGGGAACTGATGTTCGACGTTCGCAGCGACGGCGACAGGGCCGAGCGCGCGACACAGGCGGTGATGGTGCGGTGAGCGCACGGCTGAGCATGGTACCGAGCCGTCTGCCCGCTGGATGGGCGCGGTTGGCCATGGCCGCTGGCGCAACGGCTGTGCTTGCCGCCACCCCTTCCGCTGCCTCCACCGCTGCCCCTGACACTGCCGCCCTCGCTGCGCGAACGACCTTCACGCCGGACGAGGTCGCGCAGATCCTGCAGCACGGTCCGTGGCCACCGCGCCGGCTGCCAGATGCCAGCAACCGGGTCGGCGCATCCGCGCGGGCCGCCACCTTCGGGCAACGGCTGTTCTTCGACACTCGCCTGTCGAGCAGCGGGACGATCTCCTGCGCAAGCTGCCATGTGCCCGAGTTCCAGTGGACCGATCGGCGCCCTATCGCCACGGGACTGGGCGAGGCCGAACGCAACACGCCGAGCGTTGCCAACACGCGTTTCAACCGCTGGTTCGGCTGGGCGGGTGCCACCGACAGCCTGTGGGCGGCCAGCCTGCGCCCGTTCGCCGATACCCGTGAGATGGGCAGTTCCGAGCGCCATGTAGCCGCACTCGTGCGCAGCCAGCCCGACCTCGAATGCAGCTACCGGCAGGTGTTCGGCGAGCCGCCCGCCGCGGCCGAGGACGACAAGGTGCTCGCCGACATCGGCAAGGCGCTGGCGGCGTTCCAGGCGACGCTGGTCACCGGCCGTACGGCGTTCGACGACTTCCGCGATGCGCTGGCGCGCGGCGACCGGTCGTTACAGGCCCGCTATCCAGAAGCGGCGAAGCGCGGATTGCGGCTGTTCATCGGCCGCGGCCAGTGCAGCCTGTGCCACCTCGGACCGCAGTTCAGCAACGGCGAGTTCGACCAGGTCGGCATCCCGGTGCGCCGCGCCGACGGACCCTTCGACTGGGGGCGCTACGACGGCATCAAGGCGGTGCGGGCGAGTCGGTTCTCACTGTTGGGCCGCTTCAACGACGATCGAAAGGGCACGACCGGGGAGAGCACCCGGCGGGTCGCGCTCACCGTCGAGGCCTATGGCCAGTTCAAGGTGCCCGGGCTGCGCAATGCCGCGCTGACCGCGCCGTACATGCACGACGGCTCGATCGCCACGCTGACCAGCGTGGTACGACATTACTCGACGATCAATGACGAGAAGCTGATCCTCGCTGCACCGCATCCGCATGCCGAGCCGGGCGACGAACTGCCTGAGCGGCCGACCGGCAGCCTGCTGCGCACGTTGAACCTGGACCCGCGCGAGATCGCCGACCTGGTGGCGTTCCTGGAGACGCTGACCGAGACGCGAACCGGGCCGAACCAGCGACCGCTGCCCGCAGCGACCGGCACGCGCCTCATCAGTCCAGGCTCCAGACCCTGCGGATGAAATCCGGGTCAGCAACGATTCAAGCGGCCAAATCGTCCCTGACCCGGATTTCAGGCGTCGGCTTACGGTTGCGGCGCGAGTTTCCGTGCAAGGGCGAGCAGCATCGTATCGTTGCCGCGCGCCGCAACCAGCGACAGGCCGAGCGGACAGCCGTCGAGCGCAGCCATCGGCAGCGAGACCTGGGGCAACCGGCCCAGCCCCGCGATGGACAGGATCGCCAGTGCGCGCGCGCGGAAGTCGTCGATCTCGGCGGACGGGGCGCCGATCTTCGGGGCGATACCGGGGGAAGTTGGCAGCACCAGTATCGCGTTGCCGGCAAGCATGCGATCCATCCGCCGCGAGATCTCTTCGCGCTTCGAGGCGGCTGCGAGCAGCATCGCGCGATCGACGGTGGATGCCCACTGGAAGCGTTCCCGGATGCCGGGCCCGAGCGCCGGCTTGTGCTCGGTGATCCACGCGCCAAGCGACTGCCAGGCCTCGTGCGCCTGGATCACGCGGAACACGTTCATGCCCCAGTCGTCCAGGCCTTCCGCAGCGACGGTCACCGGCTCGGCCTTGCCCAGCAAGGACTCGACCTGCGCGACTGCCGCGGCCAGTGCAACGCCGACCGGCCGCCCCGCGCGCTCGAACGCGTCGCTGGCGAGCAGCAGTCGGCCGGGTACCGGTGCCGGCGCACTGTCGCCGAGCAGCACGCGGCCGACAGCCTCGAACACGGCTGCATCGCGCGCGAACCAGCCGGCGGTATCGAACGACGGACCGAGCGGGCAGGCCCCCTCGAGAGACACCCGGCCGTGCGACGGACGCATGCCGTACAACCCGCAGAAGCTCGCCGGCAGGCGCACCGAGCCGCCGGTGTCGCTGCCCAGCGCGAAGTCGACCAGCCCTGCCGCGGTAGCCGCAGCCGATCCGCTCGACGATCCTCCGGTGTCACGCCCGGGCGCATTCGGGTTGAGCACCGAGCCGTAGTGGACGTTCTCGCCGTTCAGGCTGTAGGTCAGTTCGGCAGTCTGGGTCTTGCCGGCGAGCGTCCCACCAGCGGCGACCAGTTGCCGCACGGCTACGGCCGTGTCCTTCGCCGGCGCGTGCGTGGCGAGCCACGTCGGGCTGCCGAACGTGCACCGATGCCCTTCGATATCGTAGATGTCCTTTGCGCCGAAGGTCAGCCCGGCAAGCGGGCCGCTGGCCGCACCGGCGAGTTCGGCATGCGTCTCGCGCACGAAGCAGTTGAAGGTATCGCGGTCGAGGATGGAAGGCATGGCAGTCGCGGCAGTCAAGGACGATAGAGGGTAACCGGCTGGCGCGAAAAGGTCATCCGGCCGCGCTTGAAGCCCATCAGCACCGGCGGCAGTTCGGCCACGGCGTGTTCCGGCGCAGTGGTGTCGATCACCACCAGGTCGGCGCTGCGGCCGACATCCACGCCGTAATCGTCCCGGCGCAGCAGCTTCGCCGAGCGGCGGGTCACCATCTCGAAGCACTCTCGGATCTCGTCGCGCCGGCCGACATGGCAGATGTTCGCGTACAGGTTCGCCATGCGCAGCAGCGAGCAGTCGCCGAACGGGGTGAACGGATTCAGGATGTTGTTGCTGGAAAGGTTGCCGTTCACGCCATGCGCGAGCAGTTCATGCACCGGCAGCACGCTGCGCAGCTTCGCATGGGTGCGGTCACGGCCCATCAGGTAGAGGTCGGTCGCCGGCAGCACGGTCACGGCCACGCCGGCATCGGCCAGCGTCTTGGCAATGCGGGTGAACCGCTCCGGCTCGACCAGCGCAAGCTTGGTGACATGGCCGATCGCGACCCGTCCACCGTAACCATGCTTCTCGGTCACTTCGCACACATACTCGATGTCCATGTGCTCGGTGGCCATGCCGAAGTCGAGGTGCATGTCGATGTCAGCATCGAACTCGCGCGCGATCTCGAAGATGCGATCGATCTGCGCATGCGGGTCGCTGTCGCAGTAGGGCGCGGCGCCGATCACGCGCGCACCCTGCTTCATCCCCGCGACCAGCAGTTCGTCGGTGCCCGGGTTGTTGAACAACCCTTCCTGCGGGAACACGCAGACCTCGATGTCGATCGCCCAGCGATATTCGTCGACCAGCGACATCACGCCGTCGAGCCCGCGCAGCCCGACCACCGGATCCACCTCGACATGGGTACGCATCACGCCGGTGCCCTGGGCGATCGCCTTCTCCAGCGTACGGCGCGCGCGGCCGGCGACATCCTCTGCCGTGAAAGACTGCTTCTGCAGCGCCACCTGCGAAATCGCCTCGTCGAGCGTGCCCTTCTCCGAGGTGCAGCGGTCGAGGATGCAGCTCTTGTCGAGGTGGATGTGGGTCTCGACGAAACTCGGCGCGACCAGGCGGCCGTCGAGGTCGATCGCCTTCGCTGCGGCGGTCGCGGACATCGCCCCGACCGGCTCGATCGCCGCGATGCGACCTGCCGCGATGCCGATATCGAACGTCGCCGTGTAGTCACGGCCGAGAATGCGCGCATTGCGCAGCAGGGTATCCATCGCGTCCACTCCTCCAGGCTGAAATCCGGGTCTGACCCTATTTTCCCGGAAATCGGGCAAGGGCCACGTCCAGCAGGACCTTGCAACCCCATGGAGGGGGTCTGGCCCGATTCATCCGACGCTTCCGGTAAGCTCCGGCGAATATCGTTCGAGGACCCGCATCGTGGCAATCCAGACTTCCCGTGCAACGCGCGGCATGGCGACCGCACCGCATTCACTGGCCAGCGAATCCGCCGTCGCGGTGCTGCGCGAGGGCGGCAATGCACTCGAGGCGATGATCGCCGCGGCGGCGACCATCTCGGTCGTCTATCCGCACATGAACGGCATCGGCGGCGATGCGTTCTGGCTGGTGCACGAACCCGGCAAACCGGTCACCACGATCGATGCCTGCGGCCCGGCTGCGATGGCTGCGAGCCGCGACTGGTACGCCGGGCACGGCGTGGCGTCGATCCCGTTCCGCGGGCCGATCGCGGCCAACACGATTGCCGGCACCATCGCTGGCTGGGGGCTCGCGCAGCAGCTGTCGGCGCAGCGCTTCGGCGGACGGCTGCCACTGTCGAGGCTGCTCGCCGACGCGATCCATTACGCCGCGCATGGCCATGCCGTCACCCACAGCTACACGAACACCACGCGCGCCAAGCTGGCCGAGATCCGCGAACAGCCCGGCTTCGCGGCCCGCTTCATGCCAGGCGGCGAAGTGCCACTGCCGGGATCGTTGTTGAAGCAGGGGAAGATCGCGGCCACGCTGTCACGCATCGCCAGCGCCGGCGCCGACGACTTCTATCGTGGCGAACTTGCGGCCAGCATCGCCGCCGACCTGAAGGCGCTGGGCAGCCCGGTATCGGCAGCCGACCTCGCCGCATACCAGGCCGTGGAGCGGCCGCCGGTACACCTCGCGCATTCGCGCGGCACGCTATACAACATGGCACCGCCGACGCAGGGCATGGTGTCTCTTGCGATCCTCGGCATCGCCGACCGCCTCGGGCTCGAATCCGTGCCTGCAGACAGCGCCGGCTACATACACCGGATGGTCGAGGCGACCAAGCAGGCGTTCTTCATGCGCGACCTTCATGTCACCGACCCGAAGTACATGACCGTCGATCCGCAGTCGCTGCTGGCGCCGGCCGAGATGGATCGGCGCGCCGCGCGCATCGACCTTGCACGCGCGCTGGCCTGGCCGGCGCCGCAGCCACCCGCCGACACGGTGTGGATGGGCGTGATCGACGGCGAAGGCCGCGCGGTCAGCTTCATCCAGAGCATCTACCACGAGTACGGCAGCGGCATCGTGCTCGATGGCACCGGCATCAACTGGCAGAACCGCGGGGCATCGTTCTCGCTCGATGCGTCGGCGCTGAACACGCTGGAACCCGGGCGCAAGCCGTTCCATACGCTCAACCCGGCGATGGCGCATCTGTCCGACGGCCGGGTGATGGTCTACGGCACGATGGGGGGCGAAGGCCAGCCGCAGACCCAGGCTGCCGTGTTCACCCGGCATGTGGTCTACGGCCAGGACCTGCAGGCCGCGATCAGCGCACCGCGCTGGCTGCTCGGGCGCACCTGGGGGCAGGCGACGCAGTCGCTGAAGGTCGAGTCGCGCTTCGATCCCGCGTTGATCGAGTCGTTGCGCACGATGGGCCACGAGGTCGAGGTGTACGGCGCGTTCGACGAGACCATGGGGCATGCAGGGGCGATCGTCGCGCATCCCGGCGGGGTGATCGAAGGTGCGAGCGATCCGCGCAGCGACGGGGCAGCGATCGGCTGGTGACGTCCTACCTGGGGCCAGGTCAGACCTGACCCCCGCCCCGCCCCCCGGCCTACTGCCGCGGTCCCTGCGGCGCAGCTGGCAGCTGATGAGGCCCGAGCTCATCGGCCGCCGGACGCTTGCCCGGGTTGCGCACAGGCACATACAGCACCGACGGCCGTGCGCCGGTCGGCTGCGGATACAGGTCCATCAGGTCATAGACCACGCGCGGCATGTCGGTGGTCACCGGGAAGCCGAGCTGCCTCGCCGCGGCGACCGTGATCGGGAAGTCATGCGTCCAGCGCCCTTCGCTCATCGCCACCGCGAGCGCCTCGGCCGCCTTGCGCTCCATCCGCCGAGACAGCAGGTCGGCGACGAAGCTCGCCACCTGCACCCGCGCCTTGGCCGCCATGTCGGCCATGATCAGGGTCTCGTCGTTGGCGCGGTCCTTCTTGATCTGCACCACCTGCAGGATCGACGATGCCGCGATGCCGCCGATCTGCGGATCGACCGGACCGAGGACCGCGTTGCGATCCATCACGATCTCCTGCGCCGCCATCGCAATCAGGGTACCGCCACTCATCGCATAGTGCGGCACGAACACGGTCACCTTGCCCTTGTGCTCGGCCAGCGCCATCGCGATCTGCTCTGCGGCCAGCACCAGCCCGCCAGGCGTATGCAGGACCAGGTCGATCGGCTGGTCGTCGGGCGTGAGCCGGATCGCGCGCAGCACCGCTTCCGAATCCTCGATGCCGATCGAGCTGGACACCTGCACGCCGAGCACGCTGTCGCGCTCCTGCCGGTGGATCAGCGCAATCACCCGCGACTTGCGCTCGGACTGGAACTGCTCGACCAGCGCGTTGCGTGCCTGCTGCTGCGAAGTATCGAAGCGCCCGGCGACCGCCAGCAGGATCAGGCCGATCAGCAACAGCCAGAACACCATCCGGGCGAACTGGGCGAGATGGAACCAGATCCCCATCCGGGGGCGCAGCGCAGGATCCATCGCCATCGGGTGTTCCTTCGCAGAAAAGTGGCAGAAAAATGGGGTCTGACCCTGGGGTCAGACCCCAGGGTCAGCCAACAGACGCAGGAAGGGTGCCCGACCCCAGTTTAGCGCTAGAAATACGCCTGGCCGGCCTTCACGGTGGGCTCCCAGTCGCACGCCGACCACGGGCCGTCGCCCTGCTCGCCGACATAGGCGATCCGGCCCGCCTTTTTCGGCACGCGCTTGCCGCTGAACAGCCCCTGCAGCCAGTCCATCACGTAGTCGTGGCAGTCCATGCCACCCAGGTTGGGGATGCCCCACAGCGGGTGGTACTGGTTCTCCATGATCCACATCTCCTTCGGCACCTTCAGGTCGCCGTAGGCCTCGATCGCTTCCTCGAGCGGGCAGAGCGGATCGAACTCGCCGGTAACCAGCAGCGTCGGGCACTTCACCTTGTCGAGGTAGCCGCGCACGGTCATCGGCTGCGCGACTTCGACGTCGAACTTCGCCTCGTCGTCGTAGCCGGCCATGTACATGAACATCTGCTTGAAGCGCGGCGAGGACTGCGTGAAGATGGTGTTGTTCGGGTTGAAGCAGGCGACCGAGCTCACCACCGCGGCGGCGCGATGGTCGTAGCTCGACAGCCGCAGACACCAGTAGCTGCCCATGCTGATGCCGTAGATCGCGATCTTCTTCTTTTCCACTTCCGGCCGCTTCATCAGCCAGCTGATCACCGCCGCGCCGGCGCGCTCGTAGTTGTCGCCGACCGCGCGGATCTTCTGCAGGTTCGAGTTGCCCTGGCCCGGGCCGTCGATCGCGATCACGTGGAAGCCGCGCGCGAGCGCGATGTTGTGCGAGACCTTCGGGAACACTTCCTTGCTCTGGTCCATGCCCGGGACGTAGATCACCACCGGTGCCTTCGGCTTGCCCGGCAGCATGTGGTACAGGCACGAAATGGTCTTGCCGTCGTCGAACGGAACCTCGACGCGCTCGATCGGATACGACGCGGTCTCGATGCGCCGGTCGACCATCTCGTTGAGCTTCTTGTAAAGCGCCTTCTTGACCGGATGGTTGTCGAAGAAGATCGGATGCTGCGCCATCCGGTAGCCCTCGACCGCATGGTCGTAGTGGTGCGTGGCGGTCGCATTCGCGCCCATCGCCTGCGCACGCTTGGCGAGCCGTTCGTGCCGCTCGGCCGACTTGCGCCAGACCTTCGGCAACATGCGGTAGTTGCGCGCGCGCGTGCCGGCCGGCACCTCGATGTCGTCGCGCTCGAAGTTCTGCACGCGGCCGCGCATGTTCAGCGCGAGGTCGAGCATCCATTGTTGGTCGTCGCGCTGGGTGCGCAGCTTTCGGATCATCGGTGTTGTCCTCCTTGGGATATATGCAACCACACGAATATAGCCGATGCGCAAATCCGGGCCTGACCCCAGGTATTCAGCTCGCCGGGACGCAGCGCTCCATCGCCCAGGCGCGCAACGCATCGACCTTCTCGGCCATCATCATCGAGAGCGGACGCGTGCGGCCGATCTCGTCGAGCAGGTGGCCAGTCGCAAGCGGCGCCTTGCGCGCATGCGCCTCGTACATCGCAGCGACGATCGCCTGCTCGATCTCGGCGCCCGAGAAGCCGTCTGTCGCCTTCGACAGCGCCGACAGGTCGAAATCGGTCGGATCGAACTTGCGCCGCTTCAGGTGGATGCCGAGGATGTCGCTGCGGGTCATCGCGTCCGGCAGGTCGACGAAGAAGATCTCGTCGAACCGGCCCTTGCGAAGGAGCTCCGGCGGCAACTGCGAGACGTCGTTTGCGGTCGCGACCAGGAACACCGGCTCCCGGCGCTCGGACATCCAGGTCAGCAGCGTGCCGAGGATGCGCTTCGAGACGCCCCCATCGCCACCGGATTCGTCTGCCGCAAGGCCCTTCTCGATCTCGTCGATCCAGAGCACGCACGGCGACATCCGCGCGGCGCCCTTCAGCGCCTCGCGCAGGTTGCGCTCCGTCTCGCCGGTGAACTTGTTGTAGAGCGTCGCGAAGTCGAGCCGCAGCAGCGGCAGCTTCCAGGTCCCGGCGACCGATTTCGCGGCCAGGCTCTTGCCGCTGCCCTGCACACCGAGCAGCAGGATCCCCTTGGGGGGCGGCAGGTCCTGCGTGCCCGGTTCGCCAGCGAACACCGCGCGGCGCAGGTTCAGCCAGCGCTTCAGGTTCGCCAGCCCACCGACATTGGCGAAGCTGCCGGTATCGATCTCGACATCGAGCACGCCGCCGGCCGCGAGGCTCTCGCGCTTGAAGCGAACGATACGATCGACGTCCGCCATGTTCAGCGCGCCGTCCTGGTCGAGCCCCTGCCGGATCAGCCGGCGCGCATCCTCGACCGGAATGTTGGTCAGGTGCTGGGTGAGCAAGGCGATCGCCTCCGGGTCGCCCTTCGGCTTGGTCCCGTTGCGCGATTCCCACATCTTTGCCTCTTCGCTCACGATCTGTCGGATGCGCGCCGCATCGGGCAGCGCGATCTCGAAGCGCGCGGTCAGGTGGTGCAGTTCCGGCGGCAGTTCCAGCTTCGGGCTGACGAACACCAGCGTGCGGGCGCACTGGGCGTAGCCCTGCGCGATCTCGCGGATCAGCCGCACGTTCCCCGGATCCTGCAGGTAAGGATGGGCATCGAGCAGCGTGTAGACGCCGTTCTGTGGCGTCTTGTCGATATGGCGCAGCGCGTCGACCAGGTTGTTCGTGCCGGACATGCGGTCGGTGCGCGTGGTGCGGCGCAGCCCTTCGACGACCGACCACGAGAACGAGGCCCAGCCGAGCAGGTTGGCGCTCTTCTCGATCACCCCGAGCATGCGCGCTTCCTCGGTGGTCTCGATCGTGACGAGCGGAAACCGCGACTCGAGGATGATAGACAGGTCCTTGACGTCGTTCACGCTACAGTCCCACCCTCGCCGTTTGCCACCTGCTCCAGCCGACCGAGCAGTTTCTCGTGGATGCCGCCGAAGCCGCCGTTGCTCATCACCAGCACATGGTCGCCGCTGCGCGCCTCGGCGGCGATCGCATCGATCAGCGACGGCAGGTGCTCGTGCGTCACCAGTTTTGGACCGAGCGGCGCCAGCGCAGCGTCCGCATCCCAGCCCAGGTTCGCGGTGTAGCAGAACACACGGTCGGCATCGCCGAGGCTTGCCGGCAGCGCATCCTTGAGCATGCCCATGCGCATCGTGTTCGAGCGCGGCTCGAGCACGGCGAGCAGACGCGCGCTGCCGATGCGCGCGCGCAGGCCCCTGATCGTCGTCTCGATCGCGGTCGGGTGGTGCGCGAAGTCGTCGTACACCGTGACCCCGCCGGCCACGCCCCTCGTCTCGAGCCGGCGCTTGACGCCACGGAACTTCGCCAGCGCCGCCAGGCTGATCCCGGGCGAGATGCCGGCATGCCGTGCCGCGGCCACCGCCGCCATCGCGTTCTGCACGTTGTGCTCGCCGGCGAGGGACCAGCGCAGGTGACCGAACGACTCGCCGCGAAAGCCGATCTCGACCGCACCATCGGCACCGGGCGCACCGGCATGCCACCCGCCCGCGCCATTGAACGACTCGTTCGGCGTCCAGCAGCCCCGTTCGAGCACCCGCTCGAGGGCTGCCGAGCGCGCATTCCAGACGATCCGCCCGGCCCCCGGCACGATGCGCACCAGGTGATGGAACTGCTGCTCGATCGCGGCCAGGTCAGGGAAGATATCCCCGTGGTCGAACTCGAGGTTGTTCAGCACGACCGTGCGCGGCCGGTAATGGACGAACTTCGACCGCTTGTCGAAGAAGGCCGTGTCGTACTCGTCGGCCTCGATCACGAAGAATTGCGAATTGGCGAGCCGCGCCGATACCGGGAAGTCATGCGCGACACCGCCCACGAGGAAGCCCGGGTTCAGGCCGGCCTGCTCGAGAATGAACGCCAGCATCGCCGTGGTGGTGGTCTTGCCATGCGTGCCGGCAATCGCCTGCACCCACTTGCCGCGCAGCACCTGCTCGGACAGCCACTGCGGCCCGGACACGTACGGCAGGCCGCGGTTGAGGATTTCCTCCATCAGCGCGTTGCCGCGCGACACCACGTTGCCGACCACGAATACATCGGGCTTCAGGCGGATCTGCGCGGCCTCGAAGCCCTCGATCAGCTCGATGCCCTGTTCCGCGAGCTGGGTGCTCATCGGCGGATAGACATTGGCATCGCAGCCGGTCACGCGGTGGCCGGCCTGGCGGGCGAGGACGGCAACCCCGCCCATGAAAGTACCGCAGACCCCGAGGACATGTATATGCATGGCACGCGGAGTGTAGACGAACGTCCGGGAAATCGGCGCCTCCATCGAAGAAGAGCGATACACGCCCGCACGGCAGGCGCCGGCCGATGACTGCGACTGGCGCTATGCGTGCCCGTATCGCGGAGGCTTGCTTCGTTTCGTCGTCAATCGAGGCTAAAGTCGCGGCATGACCACGCGCTGCAACCTGATCACCGGCTTCCTGGGCGCCGGCAAGACCACGCTGATCCGGCAACTGCTGTCCCGGCGCCCGGCCGGGGAGCGCTGGGCGGTGATCGTCAACGAATTCGGGATCGTGGGCATCGACGGCACCACCCTCGGCGCGGTGCAGCCCGGCGCGGCCCCGGTCGAGCTGCGCGAGGTCGCCGGCGGCTGCATCTGCTGCGCAGCCAACGTGCCCCTTCGGGTTGCGATCACCGATGTCCTGCGGCGGGTACGGCCTGACCGGCTGCTGCTGGAGCCCTCCGGCCTTGGCCATCCGGCTGCGATCCTGGCGACGCTGGCCGAGCCGGGCCTCGCAAAGGCCCTGTCGGTCGGCGCGGTCGTGTGCGTCGCCGACCCGCGGCATCCGTTGCCGGGGTCTGGCCACGACGACCCGCTGGACGATACCTGGCGCGACCAGCTCGCGATGGCCGATGTCGTCGTCGCCAACAAGCGCGACCTCGTGGACGACAATCGCTACCGGGCGTTTGCCGCCTGGGTCGAATCCCTGTACCCGCCGAAGCAGGCCATCGTCCCGGCGTTCGAGGGCCAAGTGCCAGCGGCGCTGCTCGACATGCCGAGGGCGCGCTGGCGGCCGGTACTGGCGGGCGGCCACGCAGCGGGCACCACGCTTGCGCGCGAACCTGCGTGCGGCCTGCCCGGCCTCGGCACCCGCCACGCCGCCCTCTCAGGGACCACCGCAAGCGTGGGATGGCTGTTCGACGACCCCTGCAGTGAACGGGCCGCATTCGACGCCGAGCGTATCGACCGCCTGATGATGAGCCTTTCGGGGATCGTGTCAGCGAGCCGTGCCCGCCTGTTGCGGGCCAAGGGCGCGCTGCGCACCGACCATGGAACGCGCCTCATCGAGTGGTCGGCCGCGCAGGTCCGGAGCAGCCCGCTGGTCTTTACCGGGCCGGCGCGCTTCGAGCTGCTGTTCGACGCGAGCGAAGGAGACGCGAAGACTGCAGCCAGCGCCATCGCAGGTGCCGTGGAAGCCGTGCTGCGCGATGCGCTCGCCGTGGCTCAGGCCCGCTGAGCAGCACCCTGGATCCGGTCACGCCGGCCGCGACTCCGATCTTCGAAAGCCCGTGCACGAGCAGCTACGCCATTGGGTGCGCCAGGTCGACCGGTCGAGCGAACGCCACGATCTGGACAGACACCCTCACGAGGGCGCGCGACCGCCTGCGCCGTAACGAGCCAGGAAATCGCCGTACGCGAGTGCGATGCCCTGCTCGAGCGAGACCCTGGGCGACCATCCGGCCGCACGGATGCGCGACACGTCCATGAGCTTCCTGGGGGTGCCGTCCGGCTTCGATCGGTCGTAGACGAGCTGCCCGGTGAAGCCGACCACTCTTGCGGTCATCATGGCGAGCTCGCTGATCGTCACGTCTTCACCGCAACCGACATTGACGAACTCGCCGAGGACCGATGCCTGGGCGTTCTCGAGCAGGAACACACAGCCGTCGGCCAGGTCATCGCTGTAGAGGAACTCGCGCCGCGGCTGACCGGACCCCCATATCGCAACCTGGGCATCCCCCCTGGCACGGGCTTCATGCATCTTGCGGATCAGCGCGGGAAGCACGTGTGAATTCTGCAGATCGTAATTGTCGCCCGGCCCGTACATGTTCGTGGGCATCGCCGCGATGTAGTCGGTGCCGTACTGGCTGTTGTAGGCGGCGCACAACTTGATGCCTGCGATCTTCGCTATCGCATAGGGCTCATTGGTGGGTTCGAGCAGCCCGGTCAGCAGGTGCTCCTCCTTCAGGGGCTGCGGCGCGAGCTTCGGGTAGATGCAGCTCGAGCCCAGGAACAACAGCCGCCTGACCCCGCTGAGCCAGGCCCCGTGGATCACGTTATTCTGGATCTGCAGGTTCTCGTAGATGAACTCCGCACGGTAGGTATCGTTCGCAACGATCCCACCCACCTTCGCCGCAGCAAGCACGACGACATCGGGCTTTTCGGCCGCGAGAAAAGCCCTTGTCGCCGCCTGGTCGAGCAGGTCGAGCTCATCATGCGTCCGGGTCATCAGGTTCAGATATCCCGCGGCCTGCAGCCGGCGCACGATGGCGGACCCCACCAGTCCACGATGACCGGCAACATAGATGCGATGCTCCGGCGAAAGCAGGTTACTCATTGAAATCGAAGGCCTTGTATCCGTGCCGCTTGGTCAGCTCGTCGCGCTCGGCAGACCGCAGGTCTTCCTGCACCATCTCCTTGACCAGTTCGGCAAAGGTCGTGCGCGGCGTCCACCCGAGCTTCTCGCGCGCCTTCGTCGCATCCCCGAGCAGCGTCTCGACTTCGGCGGGCCGGAAATAGCGCGGATCGACCGCCACGATCCTGCGGCCATTGCCGTCGATGCCGACCTCGTCGACGCCACTGCCCTGCCACCGGATGGACAGTCCGATCTCGGCTGCTGCTATTTCGACGAACTGGCGCACGCTGAACTGCACACCCGTAGCGATCACGAAATCCTCTGCTTCGGCCTGCTGCAGCATCAGCCACTGCATCTCGACGTAATCGCGCGCATGACCCCAGTCCCGCTTCGCATCCATGTTGCCAAGGTACAGGCACTCCTGGAGCCCGAGCTTGATGCGCGCCAGCGCACGGGTGATCTTGCGCGTCACGAACGTCTCGCCCCGTACGGGCGACTCATGGTTGAACAGTATGCCGTTGCAGGCATACATCCCGTACGACTCGCGGTAGTTGACCGTGATCCAGTAGGCGTAGAGCTTCGCCACCGCATACGGCGACCTGGGATAGAACGGGGTCGTTTCCTTCTGCGGCGTCTCCTGCACGAGGCCGTAGAGTTCCGACGTGGATGCCTGGTAGAAGCGCGTCTTCTTTTCCAGCCCGAGGATGCGTATCGCCTCGAGCAGCCGCAGGGCGCCCAGCGCATCGGTGTTGGCGGTGTACTCCGGCTCCTCGAACGACACCGCGACATGGCTCTGCGCGGCCAGGTTGTAGACCTCGTCGGGTTGCACCTGCTGCACGATGCGGATGAGGCTCGTGGAGTCGGTCAGGTCGCCGTAGTGCAGGATGAACCTGCGGCTGGACACGTGCGGGTCCTGGTAGAGATGATCGATCCGGTTCGTGTTGAACAGGGATGAACGCCGCTTGATGCCGTGGACGGTGTAACCCTTGTCGAGCAGGAACTCCGCGAGATACGCGCCGTCCTGCCCGGTAATCCCGGTGATGAGCGCGACCTTGCCGTTGGATTCTGGTGGAGCCATTTACTTTCCTTTGCGGGACGTGGATGCGATGAGTGCTTGGATCAGCGCCCCACCGGGACCTGCTCGATCGACAGGACGTGCGCGCTTGAACGGCTCAGGCGCATGATGCGTTAGCAGCCGTAAAGGAGGACGAAGAGTCTCAGGCACGCGAAAAACAGGCAGGAGCCTTAAATTATCCCATGGCATGACGATACCCACCCGGCCTGTGCTGACCGGACAGGCATCGCCATCAGCTCATGGACCGCCAGCCGCAGCAGGTATTCGCCGCAGGCAGCAGCTTGTCCAGCCCGCTCGCGGAACCGCCCTATCCCGGCAATAATCAGGGCTTGCACGCGATCGGCAGCCTCGAGCCGACGCGCATACAAAGGACGAACACAGATGACCCGCACCTTCGCTACCGCAGCTGTTGCCGCCCTGTTGCCCGCCAGCCTGTTCTGGGCGGGCGGGGTCCAAGCCCAGGCCTACCCGGCGAAACAGGTCCGGTTCATCGTGCCGTTCACGGCCGGCAGCGCGACTGACTCGGTGGCCCGGCTGGTCGGTGCCCATGTGACCGAGGCCACCGGGCAGACGGTGCTCGTCGAGAACCGTGCGGGCGCCAGCGGCATCATCGGCGCGGAGGCGGCTGCGCGGGCACCGGCAGACGGCTACACGCTGCTGATCGGCACCAACACGACCAATGCGGCGAACGCCAGCCTCTTCAAGACCCTGCCGTACAGCCAGCAGAAGGATTTCGCTCCGGTCTCGCTGATCGGCACCGCCGGCCTGATCGCCACGGTGCACCCCTCGCTGCCGGTGAAGTCCATCGCCGAGCTGACAGCGCTGGCGAAGAAGAACCCGGGCAAGCTCGGCTTCGGCGAAGGCAGTGCCTCGTCGCGCGCCTCGGTCGAGATGTACAAGGAGATGGCCGGCGTCGACTTCCTGCGCGTGCCCTACAAGAGCAACCCGCAGGCCGTGACCGACCTGGTCTCCGGACAGGTGGTGCTGATGATCGCCGACATGGTGACGCTGCTGCCGCAAGTGAAGGCCGGCAAGCTGCGCGCACTGGCCGTGTCGACGCCGAAGCGGCTGGCGATCCTGCCCGACCTGCCGACGATGAGCGAAGCCGGCGTGAAGGGCTACGAACTGACCGTCTGGTTCGCCGGGTTCATGCCGTCGGGCTCGCCTGCGGATGCGATCAAGCGGATGGCGGAACTGTTCGGCGGCGCTACGAAAACGCCGAAGATGCAGGAATTCTTCGTGAACTTCGGTGGCGCGACCCAGTCGAGCACTCCGGAAGAACTGAGCCGCTTCGTCGCCAGCGAGACCGCGAAATGGGCGCGCATCGTGAAGAGCGCTGGTATCGTGCCGGAATGAGTACCCAGTCCCGCTCCGTGTCCGTCACGCCGGGTGCGGCGGCGCTCAACCCGACGGAGCGCGCCACGTTCGAGCGCGACGGGTTGCTGGTGCTGCGCGCCTGGTCGCCGCCCGAACGGGTCGCTGCCGCCCGCGATGACGCCATGCGTCAACTCGGCGCCCGCCAGGCACCGCTTGAACTGGAGGCGGAGGTCGGATACCCCGGCGCCCCCTCCTCGACGGCGACCCCTGGCGGCCAGACCGTCCGGCGCCTGCTGCGCGCCCATGACCGCGGCGATGCCTTCCGCGCGCTCGCGACCGCACCCGCACTCGGGCAGGTGCTGCGCGAACTGATGCTGCCGGCGGGTGGCAACGGCTCGGTGCTGATGGCGCAGGCGCACCACAACTGCGTGATGACCAAGATGCCCAGCTACTCCAGCCAGACCAACTGGCACCAGGACGTGCGGTACTGGTCATACCAGCGCCCGGAACTGATCTCGGCCTGGTTCGCGCTGGGCAGCGAGACCGAAGAGAACGGTTGCCTGTCGTTCATCCCCGGCTCGCACCGGATGAATTTCGGGCGCGACCGCCTCGACGACTCATTGTTCCTGCGCACCGATCGCGAAGACCACCAGGCGCTGATCGCCACGGCGGTCGCACCGTCGCTCGCGGCAGGCGACCTGGTGCTGTTCCACTGCCGGCTGTTCCATGCCGCCGGGCGGAACGGCACGCAAGCGACGAAGTTTTCGCTGGTGTGCACCTATCGGGCCGAGGACAACCTGCCGCTGCCCGGGACGAAGTCGGCCTCGACGCAGGACGTGGCCGTCTAGCTAGGCGCCGCTGGCCACCATCCCCACCCGCCCCAGCGTTTCGCCCCGCCGGATCGCCTCGTGCAGCGCCGGCACCGCCTCCAGCGCCACGGTCTGCGTGACGATCGAGCGCACCCTGCCATCGCGCACCAGCTCCAGCGTGCGTTCGATCTCGGCGAGCGTGACGTAGCGCGACGCGTGGATCTCCAGGCCGCGGTGCAGGAAGCGGATCGGGTCGACCAGGAAGCTCGGGTCTTCACCGTAGACCTTGGGCGGATGTGCACCGATGATCACCAGCCGGCCACCGATCGCCAGCGACGCCAGCGATGCCGCCAGCGTCGCGCGCGAGGCGACGATGTCGATCACCGCATCGACACCTTCGCCGCCGGTGTGTTCCATCACCTGCGCGGCGAGATCGCCCGCCGATGCGTCGATCACGACGTCGGCCGAGTCGACCGACCGCACGAAATCGAGCTTCGCGGCGCCGACGTCGGCCGCCAGCACCCGCGCGCCGCACAGTCGCGCCATCTGGATCATGTGAATGCCCACTCCGCCGGCTGCACCGATCACCAGAACGCTGTCGCCGGCGCGCAGCCGCGCCTCTTTCACGCAGGCGTGGAAGGGCGTGGCGATCGCATCGGAGGCCACCGCGGCGTCGATGTCGGACACGCCATCGGGAATCGCGACCACGTTGCGCTCAGGCAGCGACACGTACTCGGCGTAGCCGCCATCGCGGTTCTGGCCGATGTTGCCCTTCGGGAACAGGCAGAGCGTCTCGCGGCCGTTGCGGCAGTTCCGGCAATTGCCGCAGGTCATGTAGAAGTGGTTCGTCACGCGGGTGCCAGGCTTGATCGTGCGCACGCCCTCGCCCACCGCGACGACTTCACCAGCGATCTCGTGTCCCGGGATGCGCGGGTAGCGGTCGACACGTCCCGGCGTCGCGAGCAGGTTGACCACGGTCAGGCCGACGCCGCAGGCACCGACCTTCACCAGCACGTCGTTCGGGCCGATGGCTGGCACGGGTACGTCCTTCAGTTCGAGCGGGCCACCGAACGCGCCCAGCACCAGCGCCTTCATCGCTTGAACCGCAACACGTAGATGCCGTGGTTCTTGTCCGACAAGAACACATTGCCGCGCGCATCGACCACGACATCCTCCGACTGAGTGACCAGGCCGGTCTTGGGCAGCGGGCCGCGCTGCACCAGCGGGTCGGGCGGGATGAAGTAGCCGATCTCCTGCGGCTGGCGTTCGATCGAGATGTCGTACACCCGCAGGCCGGCGTTGAACCAGGTGATGAACACCGTGTTCTCGTCCTGGTACAGGATGTCCTGGTACTGCGGCTGGTGCTGGTTGTGCGGGCCGAAGCGGCCTGCCCGGTGCGCGAAGCTCTTGTACGGCGCGTCTTCCGGCGGGATCGGCAGCGGGAACAGCGAGATGAGCCGCGGGCGCGTCTCGACCGCGACGTCGATGATCGCCGCGAACTGCAGCGGCTCGTCGCAGCGCTCGGCGATTGCCTCGGAGTTCACCACCACCAGCGGGCGGCCCATCAGCGGCAACGCGGTATGCACGGCGATGCGCGAGGCGAACGGCGGCGAGAACGGCAGGTCGCTGATCATCGTCGGCTTCGTCACGTCCGAGATGTCGAGGATCACGAAGCCGCCGCCGCTGTACGGCAGGTAGGCGCGGTCGCCCTTGACGTAGGCGCCGCCATGCAGGGCGGTGTCGGCTGGTGCGCCGGTCTCGCCACCGGCGCTCCACTGACCCTTGCGCCACCAGCGCGACACCTCGCGCGGGTTGGCCGGATCCGAGATGTCGACGATCTGGTAGATGTGGCCTTCATAGCCGTCGGGCAGCGCGGTCGCGTGCACATACTGTCCGCCCGAGTAGAAGTTGCGGTGCGTGCCCTTGCCGCCGGTCTTGTAGTGGCCGAGCAGCTTCGGGTCTTCCGGGTCGGCGAGGTCCCAGATCAGGAAGCCTTCGCCGAACGGTGCGCCGGGGACGTCGCCCCAGCCCGGCATGATGCGTTCCATCGACGTGACCATCTTGCCGTCGGCGATCTGCACCTGCAGCGTCCAGGTGTTCGGCGTGCCTTCGACGTAGCGCACGACGCGCGGCGCCGCCGGGTCGGTCACCTCGACGATGGTGAAGCCGCTGCACCAGAACTGCGCGGTGTAGAGGTACCAGCGCTCGCCCGCACCGGTGGTCGGGTTGCCGGGCACCCGGTGCAACGCCATCTTGAAACCCGGACGGCCCTGCAGGTCGGTGTAGCCGACCCTCTCGAAGCCCTTGCTGTAGGCCTTGCCGGGCGGGAACGGATCAGGATTGAATGCAGGCACGGAACAGATCCTCAGAAATGAAACGGGTCAGATACGCTTTTCGGTGCCAGAGGCCAGGCGTCCGAGGCCTGACACTGGGGTCTGACCCCAGCTTCAATCAAGCGTCACGCCGAGTTTGCGGCCGAGCGCGCCCCATTTCTTCGCTTCGGCGCGTACCAGTGCGGTGAACTCGGCCGGGGTGTTGCCCACCAGTTCGTTGCCGCCGTCGATAATGATCTTCGCCACCTCGGGCTTGCGCAACACCGCGACGATCTCCTTGTGCAGGGTCTGGACGACCGGCCGCGGCGTCTTCGCCGGCGCAAAGAACCCGTACCAGACCACCGAGTCGTAGCCCGGCACCCCGGCCTCGGCGATGGTGGGCACATCGGGGGCGATCGGCGAGCGCTTCACGCCACCGGTGGCGAGCAGCTTCAACCGACCCGCCTTCACATGCGGCATGGTCGTGAAGATGTTGGCCAGCGCGAACTGTAGCTCGCCCTGGATCAGCGCGGTGGTCAGCGGCGCCACGCCCTTGTAGGCGATGTGCATGGTCTGGATGCCGGCCATCGCGTTCAGCTGCTCGGTCATCAGGTGCGGCGCACTGCCCGGGCCGGACGAGCCGTAGTTCAGCTTGCCCGGGTTCGCCTTCGCATACGCGATGAACTCCTTCAGGTTGTTCACCGGCAGGTTCGCGTTGACCAGCAGCACCAGCGGCGACTGGGTCGCCAGGGTGATCGGCGCGAAGTCGTTCACCGGATCGTAGGGCAGCTTGGCGAACAGCTCGGCGCTCATCGCGTGGGTGGAGAACACCGTGAGCAGCGTGTAGCCGTCGGCCGGGGCCTTCGCGACCAGGTCGGTGCCGACGATGCCGGAGGCCGCCGGACGATTGTCGACGATGAACTGCTGCCCGAAGCGCTCGGTGAGGTTGGCGCTCACCAGGCGGGCGATGGCATCAGAGCCGCCGCCGGGGGCGAGCGGCACGATCATGCGAACGGGGCGCGCCGGGTAGGGGGCGGCCGAAAAGGCAGTGCCTGCGGACGACACGAGTGCCGACGAACCCATTGCCTGGACGAAACGACGCCGCGTGACCATCTGACTCTCCTCCGCTGTCATTCTTGTGGGCAGCGATGCAGGCAGGGTGGTGCCGCCTGCATCCATGCGCTGGAAGAAGAAGTCTCGCCGATGGGTGGCGGTGCGTCAAACGGCGAGCCGAGCCGGGCGCGCCGATCGGCCTGCCGTACATCTCGATCGTGCTTTCGCTCGGCCGCTCGAAGCCAGCGACGATGCGCAGCCATGTCGACTTTCGAAGAACCTGCCATATGGCGCACATAAGGTGCCCATAAGCCGACGAACGATGCAGAGCGGGAAAGGTGACGCCTGACCGGGAAGGTTTGCGCTGGCAAGCGTTCCTGTCGCAACGCGTCGAGCAGACGCGGACAGGACAGAATCAGTCGGCATCCGAAGTCGTCGTTCGGCTGCGGTACCTGTCCCGCCACGATTCAATGCACATGGATCGGCCTGGATCAGCATTGACGCAATGCATATTTTATGCGTATTATTTTCATGGAAACAGCGTTCGATCCAGCGAAGGCGGCTGCCAACTACCGAAAGCATGGGGTGCGTTTCGTCGATGCCATCCAGGCTTTGCAGAACGACTTCGCGATTTCAATCGAAGACCCCGATTCGAGCGGAGAGTATCGATTCATCTCTTTGTGCATGGATGGACTCGCACGAATCCTGGTGGTGGTCCATACGCAACGTGGCGACACGACACGAATCATCTCGGCTCGGAAAGCCAGCCCCCGCGAAGCGGAGCAATACCATGCGCGACGAATATGACTTCAGCAAGGGCAAGCGCGGTGCCGTCCTGCCTCGCTGCGGGAAGACACGCATCACCATCATGATCGACGACGACGTACTCGAGGCCTTCAAGGGGCGTGCCACTACCGAAGGATCGGGCTACCAGACGCTGATCAACGCCACGCTGCGCAAGGCCATCGACCGGCCTCGAGAAAGTCCGTTGACGGTCGCGACGCTCCGGAAGGTGCTGCGCGAAGAACTGAAGTCGACCTGAAGGCATTTGCCCGAGCCGGCGATCGCGAAGCGACCGATACGGTGGGGACACGCAGAACCGCGGGCGGTCAAGGAAAGTCTGCGAATCTGCCCCTACCCGCACACCTCCCCGAACACCCGCAGGAAGTTCCCACCGACCACCTTCACCACCGTCGACTCCGGCATGCCCCGTTCGAGCATCGCTGCGGTCAGGTTGTGCCACTTGTCCCAGGTCTCCATGTCGACCATCTGCACGTTCGGATCGAAGTTGTCCTGCGGGCGCCAGCCGATCCAGTCGAAGCCGGACGCCGCCTCGTTCGTCATCGCCGGCGCCCATTCGATCGCGGTGTAGTACGGTTTGCCCCAGTCGGTACCGATGCCGACATGGTCTTCGCCGACCAGGTCGATGATGTGCTGTACATGTTCGATCACAGTGTCGAGCGTCCCCCAGCCCGCAGGCTT
>CAMDXD010000001.1 GCA_945877995.1 Bordetella parapertussis | reverse complement strand
TCGGCAACAACCGCGAAGGGCTGCCCGTGGGATGGCATGTCGTCCGCATCAATGACCGCACCCTCTACGGCAAGTTCGTGAAGGTCGCGCTCAACAAGGTTGCGGAAACACCGCACGACGATGCCGCCAATCGGCTGACGGCAGAACTGGCAGCGCTGTTCGGCGGGCGCATTCCGAATGCTGCGCGTGTGCGCATGGTGCGGGAGGCGGGTGCGGATGTCTGGCGGGTTGAGCGGGCTTGAGGATGGGGAAGAGTTCGACGTGCGCCACTGGTCGGCGCCGTCGCCCATCGTGGCGTGTGCATGCGGTACGCCGTGACCGGGCCCAGCTCGGTCAGGATCATCCCGTCGCGCCAGCCTCGAGGGACGCCACATAACGCAGCAGGTCATCGGTCCGCCCTTCCGAGACCAGCCGCTCAGCGGTCTTGTAGCCGAACACGGTCAGCGGCTCGTTGCGATACCAGAACAGCGCCTTGTTCAGGTCCCCGTTCAGGTCGGTCGCCGCCTTGATGACACGCAGGGCCTCGCGCAGGAAGTCCTGGACGCCACGCGACCCCGGTGCGCGGCTGATCGTGTTGCGATGTACGTGCGCCTGTTCGGCCAGCGTCTGCAGGTCGATGTGCATGGCCTGGCTGAAGCGCTTGGGCGACAGCACCGGCGCGGACGTGTCTGCCTCGCGCAGGAACTCTACGAAGTGCTGGAAGGTTCCGCCCGGCACTGACGGTTCAAGAACGGCGGTATCGGTCACGACAGAATCTCGCAATAGCAATGCCTTTTATGTGCACTATTTAAGCACATTTGTCGCAGCACGGCAACGACATGCTAGGGCGCTATGGATGGTCACGTTCTGTGGACGGACGAGTGGATGGCGCGCCGGGGAACCGATCAGGCCCGCTGCACCACCTTCTCGATTTCGCGCAGGTTGGGGTGGCCGGCGCGGCGCGGATGATCGGAGTAATTGCGGCTATGTATGCCTCCTCGCCGCTGCGGGACGTGAAGATGTAGTGATACGCTGGCGTTTTGCTGAGCAACCATGAGTGCAACATGCGCGATCGCGTCGCCGAACTGGCCGCCATAGCCAAAGTGCTCCTTCCCGAAGAGCGCGCGCGCCTTGCCGAAGAACTGCTCGAAAGTCTCGACCCGCAGGAAGCCGAAGTGGCCGCTGCGTGGGACGAAGAGCTTCGCCGGCGCATCGATGAGATCGAGGCCGGCACTGTCGAGCTGATTCCTGCGGACGAAGCATTTGCCCAGGTGCGACGCGAACTGGCTCGGTGAAACAGGCAGAGTCTTTCCCAAAGACTTTCCGTTTTCGATCGTGTACCGGGAAACACCTCGTTCGCTGGTGGTAGTGGCAGTCGCGCCATTCAGGCGTAAGCCGGCATACTGGCGCCGACGGAAACAACTCGTGGTGGCCGCGGGTCGACGAGGCGACTTCGGGTGAGGATGTCGAGGTCCTTCTTGTTCAACCGGCGGATCGGTACGAAGGACTCGGAAGCTGCTCGGAAGTCGATCGCTTCCGAGTCGGTTGCCTCGAAGCGCGCTGACGAGCCCTGTAATGCGACGGCCCAGCGGATCGACCGCATGGTCTCCGGCCTGAACGTTGCGCCGGGAAACCGATCAGGCCCGCTGCAGGGCGGCGGGGTCTGACGGAACATTCGCCCGCGTGACGGTGTCAGTCGTCGCCTTCGGCAGAGAGGGCGCCTTCGTGGTCCTGTCCACCATAGAAGATGCCCACGATGGAAACGGTGCGGGCATCTTCGTCGACCGCATAGGCGATCATGGTTCGTCGGTCGTGGTGAGTAAGCCTGAGCCCCGGGCGGATGTCCCCACGCGCTACGCCACGCAGCGGAAACAGAGCCAGGCTCTCGCAAGCGGCGACGATCGCATCGGTGAAACGTGACGCGATAGCCGCTGAGGCGTGTTCGGCGACGTAGCGATACAACGCTTCGAGCTGATCGACGGCCTCGGGAGCGAAGACGACACGGTATGTCTTCACCCCTTCGCTGATGCCTTCTGGTGCGCGGCAGATAGCCGGGCCTTCACGGCCTCCGCATCGAGCGCTCGCGAAGGCTCGGCCTTGAGCGCGTCATAGGCGGCGCCCACTTCTCTGCACAACCAGTCCTCGACGGCGCGGTCGCGCGCCAGAAGCACACGCAACCCGTCACGGATCACTTCGCTTTCGGTCGCGTATTCGCCTGCGGCGACCTTCGCCCGGACGGCCTCGGCCATCTCGTTGGGCAGGGTGATGCTGAACTGCTGTGTCGATCGCATGATGACTCCGGACGGGCATAGGATTTAATCCTACAACAATCCAGGTGGGGTCAGGTCAGCACGCCGCTGTCACAGATCCCCGACTCGCTGCGTCCTGTGTGTGAGGGCCGGCATTCCGCCGCCCTGACGACCACGGGGGAACGCACATGGAAAACACACTCACCGAAATCGCCGTCGTGCTGGACCGCTCCGGCTCGATGGAGGCCGCGCGCACCGACACCTACGTGCCGCGCGGCACCACGGCACTGCTCGATGCGATCGGCCGCACGATCGACGAGCTCGGTGCGCGCCTGGCCGCGATGCCGGCCGCCGAGCGCCCTGGCAAGGTGATCTTCGTGATCATCACCGACGGCCTGGAGAACGCCAGCCCCGACTACACCCGCGACCAGGTGTTCCAGCGCATCCGCCACCAGTCCTACGTGTACGGCTGGGAGTTCGTCTACCTGGGCGCGAAGCAGGACGCGATCGCGGCCGGGGCGCAGGTGGGCATTGACGCGGGCTTCGCGCTGTCGTGCGCCGACGGCGAGGTGGCGACCCGGGCGCTCTACCGGTCGCTGGCGAGCAACGTGAAGATGCGGCGCGCCGGGTCGAAGGCGGACCTGCGGTGGGAGGTGGGGGACAGGCAGGTGCAGCGGGCGCAGGGGGCAGCTGGGGATGCGGGTGGGGGTGGCGGGGTCTGACGGGGCGTTTCGAGCGGCATCACATGTTTGCCGGCAGGGACGTCCGCCGCGCCGGCCAGCAGGATGTGCAGGCACGCCGCGCGGGAAGGTTCGTTCCTGGGTGGCGGCTTTTTGTTCCCCAGCACCCGTCCTGACGTTCCGGCGTCACGCCGGGGATTGAAGGCGTATATCCAAACGGATATCATCCAGATGAAGGGCATCCGCTTTCTCGAAGACTCTCTCAAGCGGCTGCGTGCGTTCCCCGACGACGCACGTCAAGACGCGGGTTATCAGCTCGACAAGGTTCAACGCGGGGAGCAGCCGGACGACTTCAAGCCGATGCCATCGATCGGCGAGGGCGTGGAAGAGATCCGGGTCCGGGACGAAGCCGGCGTCTTTCGGGTGATCTATACGGCGCGATCAGGAGCCGAGGTGGTCGTGCTCCATGCATTCCAGAAGAAGACGCGAGAGACCAGCAAGCGCGACATCGCGCTGGCAAGAGTGCGATGGTCGCAATCGAAGGAACAGTGAATGAAGGCAGCGAGGGAAAGGGTCGGCGACCCGAAGCGCTTCGCGAGCGTGTGGGACGCCATTGCCGACACGCCCGAGCAGGCGGCAAACCTGCGCGCGCGCGCCGAGTTGATGCGCCAGATTGCATCTATCGTGAATGGGCACGGATGGACCCAGGCCGAGGCAGCAACGCGCTGCAGCGTGACGCAGCCGCGCATGAACGACCTGCTCCGGGGGCGGCTGTCGCGGTTCTCTATCGATGCGCTGGTGAACATTGCCACTGCGATCGGCGGAACGGTGCGTATAGAGGTGCAGGCGGCTTGAGCCAGCCAGGCTGGAGTCATGTCGCAGCAGAGCAACCCGCCCTTCAGGGGGCGAGTTCTGTGTAAACTGATGTGTAAGGAGTCACACATGGCCACCAACCTCGCAATCGATCCCGAGCTGCTTGACCGCGCAGTCGAGGTCAGCGGTGTACGCACGAAGAAGGCCGTCGTCACGATGGCGCTTCAGGAGTTCATCGCGCGCCGCGAGCAGCGGCGCGTGGTCGATCTGATGGGAAAGCTCGAGTGGAACGACGCGTTCGACTACAAGGCTGAACGGTCGCGATCTTGACCCTGCTCGTCGATACCAGCGTCTGGTCCCTGGCGCTGCGTCGAGACGCAGAGTCCTCCGCGATCGAGGTTCAACATCTCAAGGAGGCGCTCCTTGGCGCGGACGTCGTCGTTACGACAGGCCTGGTCTTGCAGGAGCTCCTTCAGGGATTCTCAGGCCCGAAAGCGAGCGCCCGTATCGTCGAGCGATTTGCAGCATTGCCGCTCGTTCAGCCGACGCGAGAAGACCATGTCGCAGCGGCGCAGCTGCGCAACACGTGTCGGAGGTCTGGAATCCAGGTCGGCACGATCGATGCGCTGATCGCGCAGCTCTGCCTTCGTCATGAACTTACGCTTCTGAGCACGGACAAGGACTTCGATTCGATCGCGAAGCACTGCGCCCTTCGGGTGTGGGCGAATACCTCAGGGTCGCGCATCCCGTCGCCCTGAACACGGGACCACGGGACCACGGGGGAACGCACATGCAAAACAGACTCACCGAAACTCACTTCAGTTCAAACAAGGATTTAGCCATGAGAACGTCTTTTTTCGCCGCCATTACATTGCTACTTTCTGCTTGCGCATCCGCGCCGGAGTCAATCGGTCCGACGGCGACCGTCGCCCTTCGCTCTGCAAGTGGCACCAAGATTTCCGGCAATCTCACGTTTGTTCAGGTTGGCGACCAAGTGCGCGTCACCGGGGAAATCACGGGGCATACGCCTGGCGCAAAAGGATTTCATATTCATGATAAGGGCGATTGCAGCGCGCCCGACGCCATGAGCGCTGGCGGGCATTTCAACCCGACGAAGACGCAGCACGGCGCGCCCGGTGCAGGGCATGCCGGCGACCTCGGGAACCTCGTGTTCAACGAATCCGGAAAAGCGACCGTTAACTTGACGGTACACGGCATCAGCGTGAACAAGAGTGCGTCTAACGGCATCATCGGCCGCTCGGTAATCGTCCACCTGGGCACGGACGATTTCAAGACAGACCCTACCGGCAATGCGGGCGGGCGCGGCGCATGCGGCGTTATTAGTTAATCGCCGGCAGTAACGGGTCCCGAAGTACGCGGTTTGCATGCGGATTTCTGGCCGGTGTAGAGGGCGCAGCGCTGACGCGGGAACTGGTGCACTGCGCGACCTTGGCACCGTCGAGCCACAACACGCAGTGCTGGAAGTTCTCGGTCGAGAACAAGGCCATCACGATCAGGCCCGATCCGGCGCGGCAAACCCCCGTCGTCGATCCCGACGATCACCATCTGTTCGTGACCTTGGGCTGTGCAACCGAGAACCTGGTGCAGGCAGCGTTGGCGCACAGGCTGGCGGCGGCGCCGAGCTTCGATGCCGCCAATGACGTCGTGCGCGTGTCGCTCGCGCCTGCTGCTGATGACCGATCGCATCGCGATGGAGTGCGTGCTGGAGTACGTGGTCCTGGGCAACACCGCCCAACTGGTGGACCCGACCTTCATCAGCGAGTTCAAGTCCTGGATCCGCTTCAACGGCACCGACGCCGTGCGCACGCGTGACGGCCTGTTCGGTGTGTCCGCGGGCAATCCCGCCATCCCGGCGTGGCTTGGCGACCTGGCCTTCGGCTGGTTCTTCATCGCCAACGGCGAGAACGACAAGATCGCGCGCCAGGTGCGCAACTCGGCGGGCATCGCGGTGTTCGTAGGCGCGGCGGCCGTATGTTCGTCGTTCGCCGCCGCGCTGGGTCTCGCGGGCCTGCGCTCGGACCTCGTCGTGCGCTTAGGCGGTGGGCCGACGCTGCCTCGGTCATTGCGCCGGCCGGTCGAGGCTGTGATGGACTCGAGCCTGCATACAGCGCCAAAGTCTCCTTTCAGCTGAACGACTGGATCACCGGAAAGGTCGTTACGCGGCGCGTAATACATCAACGGTGGTCCGGAAGCTTCTCCGATGGTCGTACGGTCCGAAACTCCGAAAAGAAACTAATCTGCCGCGAACGACAGGCGTATTTCTGGCCTGCCGAGAAGCCGGATGTTTCGAGCCGCATCGCACGTTCGCGAGGCGCGATGTCATCTGCCCGAACGATCAGCCCGTGCCGCGATGCGCCGCATGTCGATTGACACGCGTCCTCTTGGGGGTACAGACTCGTTTTCGGTGGGTTAACGCTCGGGGAGCAAACGATGCGGTCTGCATGGTGCGCCACAGGCTTTTGTGTGCTCCTGGGAAGTGCCGTAGCCGCGACAGCCGCGACGCTTCCCAACCCGGTCACCGGCTATCCGGACAGGCCAATCCGTTGGATCATCGACTTCCCATCGGGTGGATTGTCGGACATCCTCGCGCGCCTCGTGGGCCAGAAGGTGAGCGACGCGCTAGGCCAGCCGATTGTGATCGACGCCAGGCCTGGGGCCAACGGCACCATTGCCTATGCGCTGGGGGCGCGAGCGAATGCGGATGGCTACACGCTGGTCTTCCTGTCGACGCCGTTTTCGCTGAACGTCTCGATTTACGACAAGCTGGGTTACGACACGCGAAACGACTTCGCGCCCGTATCCCTGATTTCGGCCTATCCCAACCTGCTGGTGACACACCTGAAGGTGCCGGTGAAGACAGTGCCGGACCTGATTGCATACGCGAAAGGTCGCAGCGAGGGACTCACCTATGCCTCTCCCGGCATCGGCAGTTCAGGCCATCTTGCGATGGAACTGCTGCGCCGCCTGCAGTCGTTCAAGGCCGTGCACGTTCCCTACAGCGGCAGCGTGCCAGCGCTCAACGACATGATGGGCGGCCGCACGGATGCCATGTTCGTCAACATGCCAGCGGCAATGACCCACGTTCGCGCCAATCGCATGCGCGTACTTGCAATCGCTGCACCCGCACGCAGCACGATCCTTCCGGAAGTGCCGACATTCGTCGAGGCAGGCGTACCTGGGTTCTATGCCGTGGGCTACACCGGCGTCGCGGTACCTGCCAAGACGCCGGCGAACATTGTCGCGAAGCTCAATGCCGAGTTCGTTCGAGCGCTGGGCATGCCGGACGTACGCGAACGCATCGAGAGCTTGGGGGGCGAACCGCGTTCAAGCACGCCTGGAGAGTTCAGGCGATTTCTGACTGACGAGATAGCACGCTGGGCGCCGATCATTCGTGACAGTGGCGCGAAAGCCGAACGCTAGGGGGAACACATGGCCGCGAAAGTCACGCCGATCGGTGCAGTCCGCATTCCTTCGACCGATATCCATTACGCACCCGCCGTACGGGCGGGTAACTGGGTGTTCCTGACCGGGATCGAAGCGGTCGACTACGCCGTCGGCATGCACCCTGCGGTGTCCGGCCCGCCGGACATGCCCTACCACGGGCTGCCCCGGCATCGGCGCGAGGGCGACTTCATCTGCGCTCGCTTCAAGGATCTGCTGGCGCAGGCGGGCACCAGCTTCGCCAATACGGTCCGTCTCGATCAGTATTACCCGACATGGAAAGCAGTCGATCCATACCACCTCGCGCGGCGTGCGGCCTTTGGCGACTACATTCCGCCCAGCACGTCGGTGCTGATGGAAGGGCTGCTCACCGGCGGTGCGGACATCTCCGCTTCGCTCCTGGCCGTGGTCCCCGGTGGCGGCCGTGAACCCCGACGTGTGTCAACGCCGCAAGTCACCTCTCCTTCTTTCTCGGGATTCGTGCCGGCGGTGACCACAGGAGACTTCGTCTTCATCGCAGGCCAGGTTGCCCGCGGCGTGGACAGCAACCCCGATCCACGCGCGCATGTACCCGCCCACTCGCGCTGGGGTGGCTACGAAATCAGGCGGCAGACAGAGTACCTGATTCGAGAGAAATTCATCCCCGCTCTCTCTGCCGCCGGCTCGTCCTTGGGCAATGCAATCAAGGCGCAGGTCTACCTCAGCGACGTCGAAGACACGCCTCATTTCCTGGACGTCTGGAACGCCCACTTCGGCGCCCGCCAGTGCGCGTTGTCCATCATCCCCACCTCCAGCTTCGGACTCGTTCCGGGCACCATCGAGGTCAACCTCATGGCGGTGACCGACACAGGCACGACGAAGAAGCAGGTGATCGACGGTTTCATTCCGACGCAGATGACCTTCGGAGCGGCCAGCGTGCGGGCAGGCGATCTGCTCGCGGTGTCTGCGCTGATTGCGGTCGATGCAGAGGGTCCGATCGCTGCGATGCGCAATGCGCGCGGTCTGCCCTACTTCGGCGGCTCCGCGCGTGCGCAGATGGAATACATCGTTAGCGCCCTCGCGACGGTCTGCCGGTCAGCGGGCACGTCCATCGAGAACGTGGTGCGCATCCACCAGTTCCACACGGATCTCACGGAGTTCTACCCGATGCACCGGGCGTGGCAGGCGGCGCTGGGCGATGCGCCGATACCGTTTACCGCGGTCGGCGTGCCGGGACCGCACCCCGTGCCCGCGTGCAGCGTGATCGTCGACCCGTGGGTTTACGTCCCGAGCGACTAGTCGTGGTTGCGGCGATTGCCGAGGGCACGCATGGAGCGCGGGATCGGTCCGTGTTTCATTGCTGCATTCTTAGGGTAGACAATGTCCTTGGTGGTACCAAGTCAAGTTCATGTGTACCAGGAAGCGCCTGAAATGCGCCTGATTGTGGACCACCAAACGGTGGGCTATGATGTAAACCATCAGTTGGTTGTTGATTCATCGCCTGGCCGGAGCCTTCGGCAAGTCGAAACATGAGCAACATTGGCAACATGCGCACTGCGCCCTGGGATGCGATGCATCACCGCCGACGAAATGCTTCACCGCTTTCGCTCATCCCGCCCGGGTCGTTGACAGCTGCTGCCCTTGCTGTGGTCCTTGGCTCGATGCCGTTCGCCATATCGTCCGTGGCTGCGCAATCCTTCCCTTCGCGCCCGCTGCGCATGATCGTGCCGTTTCCGCCTGCGGGTTCGTCTGATGTCATCGCGCGTACGCTTTCTACGCCGCTCGGCAAAGCACTTGGGCAGAACGTTGTCGTCGACAATCGTCCGGGCGGTGGCACCGTTATCGGCACCGAAATGGCTGCCCGTGCACCGGCCGACGGGTATACGCTGCTCGTTTGTCTCGCCAGCATGACCATCAATCCCGCGATCCGGTCGAAGCTCCCGTACGACACGTTGAAGGATTTCGCCGCTGTCGGGCGAATCGCGACTCAGCCGTACGTCTTCGTGTCCTCCGCGGGGGCAGCGCCCTCGACGTTCATGGAACTGCTTTCAATGGCGCGCGCCCGACCGGGTGAACTCTCAGCCGGAACATCAGGCGCTGGCACCGGCCAGCATCTGGTGGTGGAACTGTTGAAGCAGGTTGCCAATGTCGATGTGGTCCACATTCCATACCAGGGTTCGGCGCCTGCAGTCACAGCGCTAGCTGGCGGACAGATCGGCTTCGCAGTCCTCAACCACCCGGATGTCGCGCCGCACGTGCAGTCGGGACGGGTTCGCGTTCTTGCGGTGACATCGGCTGCAAGGTCGACTGCGCTCAAGGGCGTACCTACCGTTTCCGAAAGCGGCTTCCCCGACTTCGCGAAGGAAGGATGGGTAGGAGTCGTCACCCAACGCGCCGTGGCAACGTCGATCATTGCTCAATTGAACGGGGCCATCTCGGAAGTGCTGACCCAGCCGGACGTGCGCGCGCGAATCGAAGGCCTCGGATTTACTGTAAGCCCCAGTACTGCCGTGCAGTTCGAGCAGTTCTTCCGCAAGGAAGTCCAGTTGAATGAAGCCTTGGCAAGGCGCATCAACCTGCGCGTCGACTGAACAGGCAGCATGGAGATAGCACTTCAAGGTGCATGACAGCTCAGGAAAGGAGCCAAGCGTGAGTCTTACGGCCAGCGACGTGCTGCAGAGCATTGCGTCGATGCACAAGAAGCGGGGCAAGGGAACCCACCCGATCTGGAAGGGCCTTGTCGAGGGAACGCACAACCTGGCGCAGGTTCGATACATCTGCAAACAGCACAGCATCGTCACTCTGCATAACCACAACTACCATGGCCGACTTTATGTCTCCTGTCCGGATGCGGAATGGCGGGAGCGGCTGGCCGAGGTAGCCTATGAGGAAGCGACCGGCCGGCTCTACGCGAATGGTGTCTCGCACCACAAGTTGTATCTGAATTACGGGAAGGGCCTCGGCATTGGTCAGCAGGAGATGTACGAAACCGCGTACTGCCCGAGTGCACTGCTGTACAGGTTGTATCTTTCCGATGTGTGCAGTCGTTTCATCGAGGGCGTGGCTGCCGTGATGCTTGGTGGCGAAGCGCAGATTCCCGGCCTCTACGGGCGAATTGCCGAGAACCTCAAGCAACAGTTCGGGTTGAACGACGAGGCACTCGCCTACTGGTACGTGCATGACAAGGCAGACGAAGATCACGGCGACGCCGGACGCCAGTTGCTCGAGCGGTTCGTCAAGACCGATGCAGAACGCGAACTCGTCTTGAAGACTGCCGGTAACTACATGGATATTGCTTCCCTGATGTTCGACGATATCTGGGCGCGTACGAAGGACCTCAAATGATCCCTTTCGTCGGAGTTGGCCGGTGCCGAAGCTGACCATCGAGAAGAGTGCCGTACCGGACGGCGGGGCAGCGATACTTCAAGCTGGAGAGCGACTCAAGGTTGCCTTGTTCCGCGTCGGCGATCGCTTCGCAGCCATCAACAACCGCTGCCCACACGCTGGAGGTTCTCTCGCCGAGGGGAAATTCGACGGCACGATAGTGAACTGCCCACTGCATGGCTTCAAGGTAGATGTCTGGCGCGGCATCGGCAATGCTGGCAAGCCGGTGAAGACGTTCCCGGTCGAAGTCGTCGGCGATCAGGTCGTCATCGTGGTCCCGGATTAGAGGAACAGGCGTATGCCGGGCGTGCGACATGTGGCGATGTGCGTCGCGAACATCGACAGAGAAGCGGCGTTCTACACCACGCTGTTCGGCCTCGTCGAGACCGAACGCGGCAGTACAGTACGCGCCGACTACTGCTACTTCATCGACGGCGAGCGCCATCTGGCACTTTTGCACTACCGCTCGGATGCCATGGCCGGCATCGCCAATAGCGGGAGCTTCCTCGGCGCGCACCACTTCGGGATTCAAGTCGAGAACCTGCAGGATGCGCAGGCCAGGTGCGAGGCGGCTGGCGCCCGGTTTCACTTCAATCTGGGCGACGAACAGGAAGGCAACTTCGAGAGCAAGTACCGCGACCCGAACGGTGCGATCTTCGATCTTTCTTTCGGAGGCTGGACAGGTACGCCGACTCAGCGCGTGGGCAAGAGACTGCACCGTCTGGCGGATCGGTCCGACGCGGGTGCAGCCACTCTTTGCCAGGTCACGGTAACGGTTGCGGACCCGGCACGATCGGCAGTCTTTTTCTGCAAGGCCTTTGGCTTTCGCGAAGAGCGTCCGACACCCGTTGCCTCAGCCGCACGCGTGGACGTGTCCGATGGCTGCTTCCGGATTGCCTTCGTGCGTTGCGCAGAGAAGCATGCTGTCATAGGCGTCGAAAGAGGCGCGGACTACGCCGGCACTCACCACTTGGGCTTTCGGGTTCCGGACCTGCGCACGTTCGAGTCCTGTCTCGTACAGGCTGGTGGATCCATAGTGTCCGGCCTGGACAGTGGTAGGCATCCGTCGTTCGGCGAGTACTACTACGCCGACCCCGAAGGTATCGTTTTCACCGTCTGTAGCTGATCAACGCCGGAAAACGAAGTCGAGGATGTCCCGACCGAGTATCTCTTCAAGAGTGATTATGGTTGCGCAGCCGGACGATCGGCATTGCCTTGCCGCGCGTCGAACTCAGGCGCTGTCCTGGATGAGACCCGTATGGAATATCACGCACCGCGACTACCCCGTCCTTGTCGGAGCGCTCCAGAAGGGGGGCTATAGACATCGAGGACCATCTGGCGATGAAGCCTGAAGTTGGTTGCCCAGACGGGCCCGATATCGAGCATGCGACGGCGGTCGTCGGCAGGTAACGCCGACACTGGTTCAGAGGGGCTGGCCATCATCGGGACCAAGGCCCATTTGACGCCTGAACGTCATTCTGCAACGATGCATGACGCTTGGATCCTGTTCATATGCGATGAACAGCGTTCCGCGCACTGGAGGATCAACTGATGGCGCGCCGTCGCATTACTGTCGCCAACGTTACACCCATCGTGCGCGGCTATCCCGCTGCGATCGTATCGAACGGCATCGTCTTCCTGAGCGGGGTCCGGGGCGATTTTTGCGACGCAGCCCAGGGCATCCAGCAGATGCCCGAATCGTTGCGCGCAAACTGGAACACTTTCGATATCGCTGAATGCACCGAGCGCGAAGTTGCCGTCGACAGTTGGTCGGTGCATGCCAACCTCGACCAGGTGTTGCGCGCGGCCGGCAGCGACATGACCCAGATCCTGCGTCGACACACTTGGCAGCGCGACAAGCGTTTTTTCCCGGTGCATGAGCGGATGCGAAAGCACTGGGAGACAGTTCCGGCGCCGAGCAGCGGCCTCGGGGTCGCCGAGGTCACGGGTCGCTTCTCCCGCTGGTTGGGTTATGACGCGTTGTCGGTGGTCCCCGGCGAGCATCCGCTGTTCTCGGAGCGTTCCACCGTGCGCGCATACGACAACCAGACGCTGCCGTCCGCTTCCTACTATTCGCAGAGCGTTGCGTGTGGCCCGCTGGTGTTCCTGGCCGGGCATATCCCGATCAAGACCAGCGAGCCGGGCAAGCCGGTCGTGCGGGGATTCGAAGACGTGCCGGTCGAGGGCCGATTCCTCGCAACCGGACGCAGCCACCCCGACAGCCGCGAAGGTCCGATGGCCGCACAGGCCTGGTATGTCTATTCGCAGATCCTCGAGAACCTGACGGCCCAGGGACTAGCCCTGTCCGACGTGCTGCACATGAGCGTGTTCCTGCAGGACCTACGTGACTACGGAACGTTCCACCGCGTCCACAAGCACTTCTATCCCGACACGTCGCCTGCCTTGTCTGTCACCGGGTTCAACGAGGTCGGGCACCGCGGAACATTGCTCGAGATCGAACTGACCGCTGCCAGGCGTGCGGTTGGATTCGACGTTCACCCTGTCGCCTGGCCTGTGCGCCAGCCATTCGCGGGTCCGGCGGCCATGCGTGCAGGACCGCTCTGTTTCTTCGCTGGCGTGCTTGGGCTGAACGAGGCCGGACGACTGGTCGACTCGGTCGACGGCCTGGATGACGAGACAGGTCGCCGCGCCGTGGGCGACCTTGCGCGTTACGAGAACAGTCGCGGTTTCGCGGCCCAGTGCTGGGCTGCATGGCGATTGCTCCAACGCATCTGCGTGAATGCCAACGTGGCACTCGAGCAGCTCACGAAGACCACGGTCTATGTTCGCAACTCGGGTGACATCTGGATCCATGAAGAGATCCGGGAGGCGTTCCTCCAGGCGCACTGCGCGCCAGCCATCGAGTTCGTGTGCATACAAGGCCCGGGCCCTGTGGCCGGCGCGCATGTCCAGATCGAAGCGCTGGCGTCCGTCGACTGATGGGTCTGTCCTGCAGTTTCCGACTTCAAGGAGGGTAGCGCGATGAGCAACAGACATGCACGACTGAGCGCCGCAGTACGCCGATGCCTGGCTTTCATGCCGCTTTCAGCGGCTTTCCTGTCGCCTGTCGTCTTCGCCGCCGAAAGCTTTCCAGCTCGGCGCCTCACGATCATCGTGCCGTATGGCCCAGGCGGCTCGTACGACGTCCTTGCGCGCCTGATCGGCCAGAAGATCGGCGAACAGATGGGGCAGCCGGTCATCGTCGACAACCGTCTGGGTGCGGCAGGACGCATCGGGATGGCAGCTGCAGTGAAAGCCGCGCCCGATGGCTATACGCTCGTGACCGTAGGCAACAGCCAGGTCATCGCGCCCAGCGTCTACCTCAACGTTCCGTATGACCTGCGTACGATGGTGCCCGTCGCAGCGATTGCCACGATCACCAATACGCTGTTGGTCGGCACCGCCGTGCCAGCGAACACGGTTGCGGAGCTGGTCGCGCTTGCCAAGGCGCAGCCGGGCAAACTCCTGTTCGGCTCAGGCGGCACCGGCGGCATAACGCACCTTGCAGGGGAGCTGTTCAAGAGCCTTGCAGGCATCGATATCGTGCATGTGCCGTTCAAGACGGGTTCCATCGCGGTCACCGCCCAGATGGCCAACGAGCTGCAGATAAACGTCGTCAACCTGCTCACTTCGTTGCCCTACATCCAGGCAGGCAAGCTGCGGGTCCTGGGTGTGACCGGACTGACTCGTTCTCCCTACCTTCCGTCGGTGCCCACGCTGGACGAACAGGGATTGAAGGGCTACGACGTACAGGAGTTCCATACCCTGTTTGCACCGGCCGGCACGCCCGCGGCGGTGGTCACCCGCCTGAACGAAGAGATCAACAAGGCGCTGGCTCGCCCGGAAGTAAAGGAGCGGATGGCCCAGCTCACCGCTGAGGCGATGGTGATGACGCCCGAGCGCACCCGCGCCTACGTTCTGGCGGAACAGGAGAAGTTCGCGAATATCGTGAAAGCCGTGGGCATCAAGCCGGACTAGAAGTCGCCAGGCTGCCCACGCAAGGCGTGCCTCGTCAAGCAGCAGGGCTGCCAGGCAAATCCTTCCGAACGCGCGGCACGGTCACGCCCACCAGCGTGTCCCGGGTCAACATCTCGGCTAGCTTCTCCTCGCTCCAGCCTTCGGTGCCGGCCGGGCGCATGGGGACTACGATGTAGCGCATGTCGGCGTTCGAATCGTGGACGCGCATGGTCACGTCGTCGGGCAGTTCAGTGCCAAATTCTTTCAGGACTGCGCGCGGCTCATAGACGACCCGTGCGCGGTAGTTGTCGCTCTTGTACCAGGTCGGCGGCATGCCGAGCAGGGTTCGCGGATAGCATGAACACAGCGTGCACACGATGACGTTGTGCACCTCGAGGGTGTTCTCGACCGCGATCAGGCGCTCGGCCTCCATGCCGATGCCCAGTTCCGAGATGGCAGCCTTGCCGTCGGCGAGCAGGCGCTGCTTGAACGCCGGATCGGTCCATGCATGCGCCACCACCATCGCGCCCCGGTACGGAAACGCTTCGTCGAACACCTCCATGCGCTCGCGCACTTCATCGGCGGTGATGAGGCCCTTCGCCTCGAGCAATTCCTGCATGGCGCGGCTCATGATCTCGTATTCCGAGGGAGGGCCGTCGTCGCGCTCTTCGATTGGATGGTGCGCATCGTGGTCGTGGTCGTGGCCATGGCCATGACCCGGACGACGGTTGGCGTAGTGGTCGAACGGATGATCGTGCATGTCGTGACTCTCTGGCGGGTAGGGTTCCGGACCGCTTCAGGCCGGCTCGAGCCAGTGCTCGAAGACTTCCATCTCGATGAGATCGCGTGCGGGCCCCTGGTAGTCGGGCCACACGGTGTTCTGCATGAAGCGCACACGGTAGAGGACCTTCTTCGGCTCGCCCGCGAACCCGTAGGCGAGTTCTTCGGGGTTGGGGAAGGCACCGCAGATGCGCTCGATGACGCCGGTCTTGCCCTTGATGTAGTTGGGCGTGCGGCGATGGCCGGGCGGATAGTTGCGCCGGATCCGCACCCGGTCGCCTACGTTGTAGAGATGCCCGGGCGCGGGCGTGTAGGCCGACACCCCCGTGTCGGAGGCCGCGGAGGTCGTGTTCATTGGCCGCTCCGCTGCGCAGGCGAGGGCTGCGTACCGCCTGGTACGTCGAAGCGCGCCCGCACTTCGGCCATCTTCGCCACGAGTTCGTCCTCGGTGATGAGGCCCTTCTCGATGAGGATGGTGCGCAGTGCGCTGGTCGTACGCTCGAAGTAGGCCAGCCCGGCGTAGCGCTCGCCAAGCTCTTCCGCCGCGCGGCGCAGTTCGTCGGTGCGCGTGATGCCCTTGCGGCCCAGCGTCGAACGCATCGCGTTCGCCTGCTTTTCCCAGAACTTCATGCCGTGATCGGCGGTGTCCACCGGGCCGGCCGGGTCGCCGCCGATGTCGGCCGCCAGGCGCTTCTCTGCTGCTTCGCTCATTGCCGCCTCTCCCATACGTTCTGCTGCAAAGCATATTCCAAATGTCGAGGGCGTTGGCGTGAGCCTGCGTAACTGCTGATCTGAGCCCACCACACATTCGGGCAGAAAACATTGCAAAATGTCACAGGTACTCAAATTTTCGTTCCCAGCTGAATGTCTACTCGTTCTGACGTGGACGCCGACCGCGCCCTCATCGAAGCCGTCATCGCCAGCGATCCGGGCGGCATCGATCGTTTCGTACGCAAGTATGTCCGCTTCATCTACTGCAGCGCCTGCCGCGACGCCTGCCTCGGGCGCTACGATGCCGAGGACGTGACCCGGAGGGTCTTCGTGAGGCTGCTCGAGGTCGTGAATAACGAAGCATTGTCGTTCGCGCGTGCCCGGCTCCGTCCGGCCCATGATCTGCTTCCCCCGAACGATCCCGAGGCCGATACGCTGCTCGCCGAAGTGCGGACCCTCATCGTCCACAGCTACGAAAAGCTGCCGCCCCGCCAGCAGAAAGCGGTCGCCAGCCGCTACCAGTACGCGATGGGCCAGCAGTCGATCGCCGCCATCTTCGGCCTGTCGCAGGCCAATGCGGCGCAGCGGGTGTCACGGGGCACGCGCGCGCTGCGCGACGGTCTGTCGTCGAAGCTGGGCGAACGCCCGTGGTTGCTGGCATGACTGCACCGCAGGGGTAGCGCGTGGAGACGCGTGGCCACCTGGATTCCGCCGAGCTGGACGCGCTGCTGTTCGACAACCCGCAGGGCAGCGGCATGACCGTTGAAAGCTTCCACGTCCAGGGCTGTCGGGCATGCCGCGAGGCGCTGCTCGAACTCGCGCTGATGGTGGGCCTGTTTCGCAGTTTGCCGCTGCAGCCGGAGCTGGGCATCGTCGACGAACTGGCCGTGGAAGCGCCCGAGGTGCCGCTTGCAGCGGCGGCCGTCAATGACCAGCACGTGACCGGATCCGCCAGCCGCCGGGCGTCTGTTCCGCGCCATCCGGCCGACGATGCGCTGCACGCCCTGCTCGCCTGCGCGCTCGACGAGCGCTTGCGTGCGCCCGCCGACTTCTTCGTCGATGTCTGCCACGTCTCCCGTTGCGACCAGTGCCTCGCGCGCACCCTGCGCCTGTCGGAACGCTTCGCTCCGCCGGCACATCTGATATCCGTCATCCTGCAGGCGACAGGCAAGGGGCCGTCCCGTCCGGAGGAGTGATGTCCCGCCGCACGATCGACCTGCGTGCTGCACGTCAGGGCGCCACCCGGCAGCCAGTTGTCGTATCTTCCCCGTCGTCACCGGAGGAACTGCCGTGCAAGAAGACCTGTTCTACTACAGCGATTGCCTGAAGATCTCGGCCCGCATCTACGTGCCTGACGGCCTCGCGCCGGGCGAGCGGCGCCCGGCCGTGATCTGCGTCCACGGCAACTCGGGCCGCCGGGACGTCTACATGCCAGCCTTCGCCCGCCACCTGATCGCGCACGGTTACGTGGCGCTGATCTTCTATCACCGTGGCTTCGGCGACAGCGAGGGCGTGCGCACCCGCAACATCCCGATGGAGCAGGTGAGCGACATCGTCAACGCGGTCACCTTCATGCAGCAGCGGCCGGAAGTCGATCCGGCCCGGGTCGGCCTGTTCGGGGTGAGCTTTGGCGGGGCCACCGTCACCTATGCAGCGGCCATCGACGAGCGGGTCCGGTGCGTCGTGGATGTCGCGGGCCCGGCCAACGGCGAGCGCTGGACGCGCAGCAAGCGCCCGACCTGGGAGATGCTCAGGCTGATGGACGAGCTGAAGGAAGACCGTATCCGCCGGGTGATGACCGGGCAGTCGAAGCGGCTCCCCTACCAGGTGCTGTTCCCGCAGGGGCCGGGCATCACGCAGCGCCAGGCCGATGCCTATGCCGAAGGGCAGCGCTACGAGGGCCAGTACCCGGAAGGCTATCCGCTGGAGAGCGTCGACGCCGCGATGACCTTCCGTCCCGAGGACGTGGTGCACCGGATCTCGCCGCGTGCCGCGCTGTTCATCCATACCGAGCGCGACACGATGGTGCCGGTCGAGGAAGGACGCACGCTGCATGCGAAGGCGGGCGAGCCGAAGAAGCTGTTCATCATCCCGGGCATGGACCACAAGGAGGTCTACCAGGAGATCAACGCCGAGGTGTTCGAGGTCGTGATGAGAGAGACGGTCGACTGGTACCGGCAGTACCTTTGAGGGCAGCGCGCGGTGCCGACCAGAGCACCGCCGCTCGGGGAGTAGAAAGATGAAGCGAAGCGTGCTGTTGTCGATCGGCCTGCTGGCCGGCGCAGGTCTGTCGTCGGCTGTGCCGTCGGCCGTGCTGGCAGCCGAGGGACCTGCGGCGGGGTGGCCGGCAAGGCCCTTGCGCATGATCGTTCCGTTCGCTGCGGGTGGTGCGGTCGACACGACCGGCCGGATGATCGCCGTGCGGCTCGGTGATGCGCTCGGCCGGCCAGTGCTGGTCGAGAACCGGCCCGGTGCCGCTGGCATGATCGGCGTCGAGGCGCTGCTCAAGGCGCCATCTGACGGCTACACCCTGTTCGTCGGCGCCGCCGGCGTGCTCGCCACCACCCCGGCTGGCCAGGAGAAGCCGGTCTACGATCCGTTGCAGGACGTGGCGCCGGTCACCCTGGTCGCGACCTTTCCGTTCGTGCTGGTGGCGAACCCCTCGCTGCCGGTGCGTTCGCTGCCTGAGTTGGTGCGACTCGCCCGGTCGAAGCCGCTGGAACTCACCAACGCCACCACCGGCCAGGGCACCGCGACCCACCTGGTGGCCGAGTACCTGAGCCTGGCCGCAGGCATGAAGCTCACCCATGTCCCCTACAAGGGTGACAACCCTGCAGCGAGCGACATCATGGCCGGCCATGTGTCGATGGGCATGCTCACGCCGATCATCATGGTGCAGCAGGTGAAGGCCGGGCGGCTGCGTGCGCTCGCGGTGTCCTCGCCCGGCCGCTTCGCGCCGTTGCCCGACGTGCCCACGGTCGCGGAACAGGGCTATCCGGGCTTCGCTGCAGAGTCCTGGCATGCGGTGGTCGTGCGCAGCGGCACGCCGCGCGAGATCGTGCAGCGGCTCAATGCCGAGATCGTCGCGATGCTGCGCGACGCGCCCGACCTGCGCGCCGCGCTGGAGGCGGCTGGCGGCAAGGTCGTCGGCAGCACGCCCGAGCAGTTCGGCGAATACCTGCGCAGCGAGCTGGCGAAGTGGCGCAAGGTGATGAAGGCGGCGGGGATACGGCCGCAGTAGTCCTGGCCGCGGAGTCTGTGGTCAGCCCCTGGCGCCGTCTTGCATGCGGCTGTCCTTTCACCGCGCGTCGCGGCACGCAATCGTGATGAGATGCGCCGGGTGATCAGATCACCCGGTCACGCTTCAGTTCCGCGACCTCTTCCTTCGAAAGCCCCAGCCATCCCTCATACACCTCGCTGTTGTGCTCCCCGAGCTCGGCGCTGGGCTTGAGTTCGGGCGGCGGTTGGTGCTCGAACCGGAGCGGGCTGCGAGCGGCGGCGATCCGCCCGTACTTCGGATGGTCCATCCATTCCAGCATGCCCCGCTGGTGCAGGTGCGGGTCGTTGGTGACCTCGGCCAGGTCCCGCACCGGGGCACAGGGGATGTGGTGCGGCGACAGGAGGGCGAACAGTTCATCGCGCTGGAAGCGTGCCGCGTAGGCGCCCACGACGGCGTCGACTTCATGGCTCAGGTTCGCCCGCTTCTTTGGCGTGTCGAAGCGGGGGTCGGCTGCGAGTTCCTCCCGGCCCATCACCCTGGTAAGGGAAACCCAGTGCTTGTTGTTGGTGCACAGGATGGCGATGTAGCCATCCTTCGCCGGGTAGACGCTGTAGGGCGCGGCGGCCTTTCCGCTATGGGTGTTACCGGTACGTTGCGGGAAGTCGACCGGCCCGCCGTAATTTCCCGAGGCGAAGTAGAGCCCCAGGCTCGATGCCAGGGAAAAATAGATGGCGTCGAGCATCGCCACTTCCACCTTCTGCCCGCGCCCGGTCTTCTCCCGCTCGTAAAGCGCCGTCACGACCGCACCATACAGATGGATACCGCAGGAGAAATCGCAGAGTGCAGGGCCGATCTTCGTCGGCGGCCCGTCGGGGAATCCGGTCACCGCCATCGCGCCGGACATCGCCTGGATCGAGATGTCCATCGCTGGGTAGTCTCGGTACGGCCCGGTGCTGCCATACCCCGACCCTGATGCCACGATGAGCCGGGGATTCGCCTCGCTCAGGACGTCATAGCCGACGCCGAGCTTGTCCAGCTTTCCCGGCAGGAAATTTTCCAGCAGGACGTCTGCGCGGCGGGCCATCGAGATCAGCAGCTCGCGCCCGCGCGCGGTCTTCAGGTTCAGCGTCACCGCCTGCTTGTTCGAATTCAGCATCGCGAACGGTAGCGCAGCGCCGCCGATCAGCGTTCTCTGGCGCATCGACTCGCCCTCGAGCGGCTCGATCTTGATCACCCGGGCACCTGCCATGCCCATCAGGAAGGTTGCGTAGGGGCCGTTGTAGATCTGCCCGAGGTCGAGGACGGTGATCCCCTGCAGCGGGCTGCGCGTGCTGGTCATTTGAACTGCTCCACGGAAGTGGCGAAGGCGCCGCCAACCGTCTGGATGGCACGTGTGATCGGGACGGTCACGCCGAAGGTGGGCACCGTGGCCGAGTGCTTCCCGGGGCCGCCGATCACGACGACCAGCAGGTCTTGCGCACGCTGGAACATCGGGACGGGGACGGCCGAACCGGCATCGCCGTAGCGCTCCTTGTGTGTCACCAGGAAACGGCGTTCGATGTTTTCACGCGAGAAGCGTTGCAGCGGCAATGTTGCATTCTCGAACAGATAACGTTTGACGTCCGCCTTGGAATAGCCATCCGCGGCGATCGTCCTCGCATGCTCCGGACCGATGATGACCGCAGGATGCGGTTCGATATTGTAGACGTCGTTGTTCCCGGTCGTCGCCATCGTGCCTGCGATCATCTGCAGGATGCCGGCACCGGTGATGCTCTGGTGGTCGTTGACGTTGTGGGGGCACTCCGCTCCGATTACCGTGACGGTCGAGGCTTCCGGCGGGAAGCCGCGTTCGACATGGAGCGGCTCCCACGGGCTCTCGGCCTCGTTCTCCGCGGCCAGGTAGCTGTACTTCGCCGGCGAGCCGAACGTCGCCATGTCGCCCGTGCCGGGTTGCGCGCCGCCGATGTTGACCAGCGACAGGCGCACGGCCCTGCCGATCGTGGCATTGCTGCGGCAGCCCGAGCCCAGCGCGCCGCAGCCGCTGTTGATGCCGAGTTCCTTCGCGATCGGCCCGTTGACGATGATGAACGGCGAGACGGGATGCGTCGTGGCCTGCAGGCCGTACAGGTTGAACGGCTCTTCGCACAGTGCCTCGATCGCCGCGACGACGACCGGGAAGTACTCGGGCCGGCAGCCCGCCATCACGGCGTTCGTGGCCAGCCGCACCGGCGTAGCTTCGCCATATCGCGGAGGGATCTTCGCTACCGGGCGATCCCATGGCCTGTCGCAATAGGCGAGCATCTGCCCGACCAGCTTTTCCGTCGGCGGGATGATTGGAAAACCATCCGTCCAGCCCCGCTCGTGGAAGAGGTCGTTGATGGCCACGTAGTCATTGACTGTGTCGATCCCTGCGTGGGCTCCGCGCGAAAACGTGCGGTTGGTGCTCATGCCCGCATCCTCTCGATCAGGTCCATGACCTGCCCAACTGCGTGGTGCGCGCGCTCGCGGATCTGCGCGTCGGCCAGGCCGCCCAGCGGATGCTCGATGACCACCATCGGAAGATCGGGTGCGCCGAAGATCCGGGCCTGTGCCACGGCCAGCTTCGCGAAGGGTGTGCTGCAGACCACGACCCCGGGGACACCGCGTTTGGCCAGTTCACACATGTCGTGGACACTCCACGACGTGCACGATCCTCAATCCGCCATCGCGGTGATCACCAGATCGGCCTCCCGCGCGAACTGGTCGATCAACTCGTTGCCTGCCGCGAGGCTTACGCTCTGCTTGCGACGCGAAACGCTCGATGAAACGTCGAGTCGACCGTGCAGCGATTCGCGGATGAACCGCAGCAGGTGGTCTGCGTTGCCCTTGCCGTTGTCGAGGTAGCCGATCCTCAGGCCCTCCGATGGCAGGCGCGTCGATGCCGGTGCCGTCACTTCCGAATCGGGCGCCGGCGCCTCGGGACTGAGCAGGAAAACGCGCTCTTCCATTACCGTGCTCCTGTCGATACGGCTGGCCAGCCCAGCCATTCGCACACGCCACGCCCCATGACCCAGTCCAGGTCCTCTCCGCTCAGCCAGGGTAGCGCTTCGGTGAACATCGTCACGCCCTGGCGGTACGGGCAGGGAAGCCGAGACAGGTCCGAGCCCCAGAACATGCGCCTTGGCCCGAACGCATCGAATACGCGGCGCAGGGGTTCGTGCAGATTCCGGAACGGATAGGCATCGGTGGTGAAGAAAGGCGTGATCGACGCCTTTGCAGCGACGTTGGGATACTTCGCAAGCTCGAGCAGCTTGCCCATGTCGGCAAAGGCCTCTTCATCCTTGCCGTGCACCAGGCCGAGGTGGTCCATCACCAGTTTCAGCCCGGGATGTCGCTCGGCGACCCGGGCTACCGACGGCATCAGTCGGTGGGGCACCAGGATCATCACCGGGACGCCCGCCGCTTCCGCCTCACGCCACACCCAGTCAAGCTCTCCCGACACGAACGGACGCTCCAGCAGCGGCGTGTGCAGTGCGAAGCGCAAGCCCAGCATGCCGGGCCGCTTGAGCCAGTCCCGGATCTGTGACCTTGCGTCGCTGCGCTGGATATCCAGCCGGCCCATCACCGCGAACCGGCCCGGATACGCCGCTGCCGCTGCAAGGGCCAGGTCGTTGCGATCACCCTCCCACGAAGGCGGCACGATGATCGCTCGACCCACCCCCGCCGCATCCATTTCACCCAGCACGTGCTCCTGCGTGAACGGGATGCCATTGTTGTGGACAGGCACCGCCTTCAGCCCCGCGGGCGGGACGGGCCACGGTCGCTCGGGCGTGTCTGCCCCCCAGATGTGTACCTGCGAATCGACGATCATCGAGTTGATCTCCGGTTGGGTTGGACTAGTCGGGCTTGGCGCCCGTGGCCTTGACGACCTTGGCCCAGCGCTCGATTTCCGCGCGGATCAGTGCGCCGAACTCTTCGGGGCTGCTGCCCGAAGGGATCGCACCTTCACCCGACATCCGTGCAGAAGTGTCGGGCCGCGCGAGGAAGGCCTGGATGTCCGCGTTGATCCTGTTCACGAGCACCCGCGGCGTGCTGGCGGGCGCGAGCATGCCGTACCACTGCGTCACCTCGTATTCGGGGACACCCGATTCCCGGATCGTCGGCAGGTCGGGCAACAGGCTGAGCCGTTTGTCGCTCGCCACGGCGATGGCATTGAGCCGCTTCGACTTGACGTGGGGAAGCAGGGGCGGCACGCCGTTGATGGTGAGCGAGATATGGCCGGCGATCAGGTCGGTCAGCATCGGTCCGGTGCCCTTGTAGGCGACATGGACGATGTCGGTGCGCGTGAGCATCTTGAAGTACTCAACGCACAGGAACGGATTGCTGCCGCTGCCGCTGGAGCCGTAGTTGAGCGTCCCCGGGCGCTGCCTGGCCATGTCCACCAACTGTTTGACCGTCTTCACTGGCAGCGAGGGATGTACGGCGAGCATGTTCGGCACGCGTGCGATCAGGGAAATGGGCGCGAAATCCCTGATGGCGTCATAGCGGAGCTTGGGAAACAGCGACGGGTTGACGCCGAACGTACCGATATGTCCGATGACCAGCGTATGGCCGTCCGGGGGCGCCTGTGCCGCGAGCTCGACCCCGATCTGGCCGCTTGCGCCGCCCCGGTTGTCCACCGTCACCTGCTGCCCCCAGAGTTCAGAGAGGCTCTGCGCAGCGACGCGGCCGACGATATCCGTGCTTCCACCCGGTGGGAAAGGAACGATGAGCCTGACCGGTTTCATCGGATAGCTCGTCTGCGCGCTGGCGATGTCGGCCACCAGCCCTGCGACGACCAGCAGACCCGCCGTGGCGGCGGATGACACTTTGCTCATCGATTCCTCCTCTGATCCAGGCCCTGTAGACCAGGCCCGTGATCCGTTCAGCGAATCAGGTTCTCTTGCGTGCAAGGAACGCGGCCATCAGCCTGGACGGCTCATCGGTGCGACGGGCCTCGACACACATTTCGATGCCCCTGCGGATGCTGTCGGACAGGGACATCCGTTCCCAGTCGCGCAGCAGCGATTTCTGCAATCGCACGGCGCGCGGTCCGCTCACCAGTATCGACTGCAGCCACTGCTCGATGGCCGCGTCGAGTTCCCCTGCAGGGACCAGCTTCTGCAGGAAGCCGAACTGGTGCATTTCCTTCGCCTCGAAGATGTCTCCGGTCAGCACGAGCTCGGCCGCCTTGCCCCAGCCCAGGAGCGCCGGCAGCAGCGCTGCTTCCATCCCGGACGGCAGGCCCACGCGTACCTCCGGCATGCCGAATTTCGCATGCTCGGACGATGCCCGCAGGTCGCACGAGGCGGCGAGCTCCATTCCGGCACCGAAGCAGTAGCCGTTGATGCGCGCGATGACAGGCACCGGGCAACGCCGGATCGAGTCGCACGCATAGTGGGTAAGCGTGTGCTCTTCCCGCGCCTCGTCGACGGTCAGGTCCTTCATCTCCGCCAGGTCTGCCCCGGCGATGAAGGATTTTTCGCCAGCGCCAGTCAGGACCACGGCGCGCAGGTCTTCGTCGAGGGACAAACTCAGGAACGCTTCCGCGATCGCGCGCTTGCCCGCCATGCCGAGCGCATTGCGCTTGGTGGGGTTGTTGATCGTGACGAAGGCGATGCGACCTGCTGTGCCATGGTCCTGCATGCGCACGAGCACCAGGTCGTCCGGGTGTGATGAGTTCTTCATTGATGCGCTTCCTTCTTCGCTTTCGTGATCGAGGCGGCGATCTCGCTCTCGCCATAACCCAGCTCGCGCAGGATCTGCGCGGTGTGCTGTCCGAGCGAGGGTGCGGGCACCGGATGCCGCAGAGCGAGCCCTGCCGTGGCGAACGGACTGACCAGGTGCGGTATCCGTCCCTCCTGTGGATGGTCGAAGTGGTCGATCGATCCGCGTGCGCTTACATGCGCGAGGTCCATCGCATCCTGCGGGCTGCACACCGGGCAGATCGCAATGCCGGTGCGCTCCATGTGCGACAGGATCTCGTCCCATGTGTACGAGGCGCAGTACTGCGCCAGTGCGGCGCGGTACGCAAGCCCGCGCTCGCCGTGCGTGCTCAGGCGATCGGCCGGCGCCTCGTCTGCGTGCACGAGGTCCAGGCGACCGATGGCGGTGCAGAACTCCTTCCATATCTTCGTTTCCAGCAGCGTCACTGCGGCGTATCGCCCGTCCTTCGTCCGGTAGGTCGAGTACCTCGGATTGCCCCCGAAGGCTTCCATCCGCGGCTCGCCCGACCCGCCGGCTGCCCTGGAAAACGCCGAACTGAGCGGAATGAGGCACAGGTCGAGCAGGGTCTCGAACATCGCCAGATCGACTTCACAGCCCTCGCCGCTCTTGGCGCGGCGGGCGAGCGCCGCCTGGATGCCGATCACCGCGTAGAGACCGCCGGCGAAGTCGGCCGCCTGCAGCCCCGGCACCGGCGCCGATCCGTCGGGGGCGCAGCCCATCAGGCCGGTCATCGCCTGGATCACCAGGTCATGGCCGGCGACATGCGACAGCGGCCCGGTCTGTCCGAAGCCGCTGATCGAGCAGTAGATGATGCCCGGGTTGATCGCCTTCGCGCTGGCGTAGTCGAGGCCCAGCTTGCGCATCAGCCCCGGCCGGAACGACTCGACCACGACGTCGCAGTGTCCGATCAGCCGGCGCGCCTGTTCCTTGCCCTGGTCGCTGCGCAGGTCCATTTCGATGCTGCGCTTGTTCGTGTTGACCGCATGGAAATAGACGCTGTTCTCGCGGTACCGCGGATAGCTATGGCGGCTGGGGTCGCCCGTGACCGGCTCTTCGACCTTGATGATGTCTGCCCCCAGTGCGCCCAGCATCTGCGTGGCGAAGGGCCCCGGCAGCAGCCGGCTGAAGTCGGCGATACGCACGCCGGAGAGTGGAAGGTTGCCGTTCATGTTTCCAGGTCTTTCATGCGGTTGGATTGTCTTCTCCGAGCCGGGCCATTCGGGTCGGTACCGATACCGGGATGCCGAACGGGGCTGCGAATACGTCGATCATGCAATGTCCGAGCGGCGCCTGCACCGACTGCAGCGAACCGCGGGCGGTCAGTGCCGGCTGCCTGAGTACTTCGCCGGCTTCGAGCACCGGCACTGCCGTGATGCCCGACCCTGTCAGCGCCTGCACGAGTGCAGCCCGTGTCAGGGGCGACGCTGCGGGCACGTCTGCCGAGGCGGCCACTACCCAGCCGTCGCTCGTGCGCACCACGCGGGTCGGTGGCAACGCGTCTGCGTCGGCCCAGGCCAGGTGTGTCAGCCAGGCGATGGCATCGGCCATCGCGATGTCGACATGCTGGGCGTGTCCGGTGCGGGCGACGGCGTGCAATGCCGCGATGATGCCGGTGGCCGCGAAGTGCCCGGTCAGCTGGTCGGCGATCGAATAGCCGATGCGAAGCGGCACCGACCCGTCGCCCACCGCCGACGCCAACCCGCCATGGCCCTGTATCACGGTATCGAGCGCCGGCAAGGAAGGACCGTCGCTGCCGTAACCCGAAATGGCGCAATACACGATGCGCGGGTTTCGACGCACGACCGGGTCGATGCCGAATCCGAGCCGCTCGACCGCGCCCGGCCGCAGGTTGTGCAGGAACACGTCGGCCTGGTCCAGGAGGGCCCAGAGTCGCTGGCGGTCCTGCTCGTGGCGCAGGTCAAGGCAGAGCGAGCGCTTGCCGGCATTGTAGTTGGCGAAATAGCCGCTCACACCGTCGAACTGGGGTTGCCACTGCCTGCACGCTTCGCCATCCGGCGATTCGATCTTCGTCACGTCTGCACCGAGGCTGGCGAGCCCGAACCCGGCCAGGGGTCCGGCCGCATACACGGTCAGCTCAACCACCCGGATACCCGAGAGCGCATGCCGTTGCGCGCCGGGCTGCCCGGCGAAGGCCGGTTCGGACTGCTGCGACCTTGCCAGGTCGAGGCCTGCTGGCCGGATGCGCACGGGCACCCGCGACACCGCCTCGGCGCGATAGCGCTCGACACTGCCGCTGACCAGCAGCACGGGGTCCGAGGCAACCTCCGTTATCGGGACGACCGGCCCCACCGGCACTCCCGAAGCGCCGAGCGTCTCGAGCAGATCCGCGACGGTACGGCCCTGCGTGCGGTGTTCCAGCAGGCGGTCGACGTCAGCCCGGTTCGCAAGGCGCGCCGAACGCGTCGCATAGCGTGGATCGCGGGCGAGCGCGCCCTCGCCGATCGACTCGACGATCGCGGTCCAGTGCTCGTCGGTGGCCGAACAGATCAGTATCCAGCCATCGAGCGCGCGATAGGCATTCCACGGGCAGCACAGTGGATGGCCACAGCCGGAGCGGAACCCGCTGGCTTGCCCGTTCTGCAGCAGCGATACATGCGACCTGAGCTGGTCGGCAACGATCTCGACCAGGCTCAGGTCGATCATCTGCGACTGCGGTGAAAGCAGCGACGCCACGACCGAGATGCTGGCGATCACCGCTGCGCTCAGTTCTCCGATCGGCACGCGTGCAAACTCCGGCGCGCCCTCGGGTTTGCCGGTCACCGCCATCAGCCCCCCCAGAGCTTGCACCAGGGCGTCGGTGGCCGATTCGGGAAGGTCCGGGTGCCCCAGACCTTGTGCGGAAATACAGCAGACGACCGAAGCGGGGGCGTGGCCGCCGGTGGCCGACGGCGGGGCGGCTGGATCATTCAGGCGGTCGATGGTTGCGCGCAGCATGCCCGGCAGGGGATCCGAATCTTCGGCCGAGAGCAGGACGACGCGTGCGATCGAAAGCGCCTCCGACCAGCGGAACCCGCTGGCCTCGACCCGGGTCTTGCCCCCGATCAACAGTCGCTCGAGGGCGGGCGACGCCGATGCGACCGCAGCCGCGTCGGCAGCCTGCTCGACCCGCATCACCCGGGCCCCCAGGCTGGCAAGCAGGAAGCCGCAGGCACTGACCGACAGCCTGCCGGCGCGTTCCACGACCACCAGGCCGGTCAACGGGCCATCGGTGCGCTCGATCATCGTCCCGCGGCCTTCAACGTCGGCCCAGCCGTTTGTAGAGATGCGAGCGCGAGATGCCCAGTTCAATGGCGGCCTGCTTCTTGTTTCCGTCGCAGCGGAGCAATGCTTCGTCGATCATCTTCAACTCGACATCATCGAGGGTCTCGCGCACGTGCGACATGGTTCCCGCGTGTATCGGTGCGCGGCGCGGCAGGTCGTCGGCGCCGATGACATTCCCCTCGCTGAAGATCGCCGCCTGCTCGAGATCATGCTGGAGCTGGCGGATGTTGCCCGGCCAGGGCAAGGTTCGAAGCACGGCGCAGGCCTCGGGCGAAATGTCTTTCGCCACGCGTTCATTGCGCTGCGCGAAGGCCTTGAGGAAATGCCCGGCGAGCAGCGGGATGTCCTCCAGCCGCTCGCACAGTGGCGGCAGGCGCAGCACGACCGTGCTGATCCGGTAGAACAGATCGAGCCGGAAACGGCCGGTGCCGACCAGTTGTTCGAGGTCGCAGTGGGTGGCACTGATCAGCCTGAAGTTCGACTGGGTGCTGGTCGATCCGCCGACGCGTTCGAACTGCCCGTCCTGCAGCACCCGCAGCAGCTTGACCTGCACCTCGATCGGCATGTCGCCGATCTCGTCAAGGAACAGCGTCGAGCGGTTCGCCATCTCGAAGCGGCCGTGGCGACCCTTGCGGTCGGCCCCCGAGAACGCGCCCGGTTCGTACCCGAACAGCTCGCTCTCGACCAGCCCCGAGGGCAACGCCGCTGCGTTGACCGACACCATCGGCTTGCCGTGGCGCGTGCTCAGCGCGTGGATCGCGCAGGCCGCGAGTTCCTTGCCCGTGCCGCTCTCCCCGATCAGCAGGACCGGGACATCCAGTGGTGCCACGCGCTCGATATCCGCCTTCAGCTTGCGCACGGCGCTGCTGGTGCCCACGATCTGGTCGACCATGCTGCCGCGCAGCCTCATGTCGGACAGTTCCCGGCGGTAGTACGCGACCTCGGAGCGAAGCCGCGTCACCTCGCGCGAGAGGTCATGCACGGCCTCGGGCGCCTTGAACATCACCTGACCGATCGCGCCCACCGTCTTCGACCCGGAGACGATCGGAATGCGGCTGACGACCCGCGCCACGCCACGCATGTTCTGTACCTGGCCGATCTCGGCCTTTCCGGAGCGCACCACTTCATGAAGCCGTGTGTTCTCGATGATTTCGGTCACGTGGCGCCCGAAGCCTTCGCCGGGCGCAAGCCCGAAGAAGCGCGCATGGACGGGGCTGATGTAGCGAACGCAGCCGCGCTCGTCCACCACGGTCATCGCTTCATACGGGCTGCTCAACAGATGCTCGAAAATCGCATAGGCGAAGTCGACACTGGCAACGAAGTCGAACAGCGCGTCTTCGGCCCCTGCCTGGTGGGCGAAGCGCACCGACGTGTCGTGGCCGGCGCGGTACATGAGGATCAGCCGCTGGCCGTCCACTTCGACCACGTTCATGTCTGCGGGCTGCGAGGGCTGCCACGCAAGCGCAGCCTCGCGCACCCGCGGGTTCTCCATGAGATCGCTCACATGCAGGACCAGACCCTGTCGATCCGTGACCAGCACGCCGATGCCAGACTGCCGAAGAGACATCCTTTCCTCCTGCCCGGTGCCTGCGTCTTTATTGAGGACATTGTGTGTCACCGTGTCCTCCATGAGAACACGGACACGCCACGGTTCGCAAGCCGTCCCTAGGACGAAGCTCGCGGCGGCACCGGTGGCACGGACCTTGCGGTGTCGCAAGCCATGCCCACGACCACGACCACGACCACGACCACCCCCTCGCCTTTGCCACTCGATTCCCTGCCGCCACCTGCCCCGGCAGGCGATGGCCTGCTGCGGGGGGTTCGCGTACTCGACCTGACAACGTCTGTTGCGGGGCCCTACGCGACCATGATGCTGGGCGACATGGGTGCGGAGATCATCAAGGTCGAGCGGCCGGGCCGCGGTGACGATGCCCGTGCATGGGGGCCGCCCTTCCTCGATGGCGAGTCGCTCTGGTTCCTCAGTGTGAACCGCAACAAGCAGAGTTTCACGCTCGACTATGCATCCGAGGCGGGGCGGGCCGTGCTTCACGACCTCGTCCGGCATGTCGATGTCGTGGTGGTCAACCTGGTCGAGCGGGTCCAGCGCAAGCTTGGCATCGATTACGCTGCGCTCGCCGCAGTACGCGCCGACCTCGTGCATGTGTCGATCACGGGGTTCGGCCTGTCTGGACAGCGCAGCGATCTTGCCTGCTACGACCTCATTGCCGAGGGCTACAGCGGCGTGATGGATCTCACCGGGGAGGCAGACAATCCGCCGCAGAAAGTGGGCACGCCAGCCGCCGACCTGGTGTCGGGCATGGACGCGGCCTTTGCCATTGTCAGCGCATTGTTCGACCGGCGCGCCACCGGCCGCGGCCATCAGATCGACATCGCCATGGTCGAGAGCATGACCCGCTTCATGTCGCCCCGCATCGTCCCCTACCTCGGGTCGGGCAGCGTGCCGGCGCGCTCCGGGGCCAGGGACAGCGTGATCGCCGTGTACCAGGTATTCGACACGGCGACCGAACCGCTCACGCTCGGCCTGGGCAACGATGCCATCTGGAAAAGGTTCTGGCAGGCGATCGGCCACCCCGAGTACGCGGGCAACGAAGCGTATGCGAGCAACGCCGGGCGGCTCGAGCACCGGTTGCGAATCGTCAGCGACATACAGCAGATCCTGAAGACCCGGCCGCGCGACCATTGGCTGTCGCTGCTTGCGCCTGCCGGGGTACCGGCGGGCCCGGTGAACCGTGTCGACGAGCTGGTGCACGACGAAGAACTGGTGGCCCGCGGGCTGTTCTACAGCGCGTCGGCTCCCGATGCCCGGCGCATCCCGCAGGTGGGGCTGGGCATCGGCATCGACGGCAACCGCTCGACCTACCGCAGCGCGCCACCCCTGCTGGGCGAGCACACTGCCGCGCTGCTTGGAGACCTGCTGGGTTACGACGACAAGACAATCTCCGAACTTCGCGAGGCCAACGTCATATGAGCTACGAAACCATCCTTTATGAAGAACAGGGTCCCATCGGCTGGCTCACCCTGAACCGCCCGGATGACGGCAACATGTTCACCGCGCAGATGTGCCACGAGATCCGTGACTGCATCGACGACATGCGCCGTGAGACGCGCACCCGCGTGCTGGTGATCACCGGGGCAGGCGATCGATTCTTCTGCATTGGTGGCCGCAAGGAAGGAATGGAAGACACGACCCTCTACGCCGGGATGCTGCCGACGCTGGAGATCTACGAAAGCATCGAGCGGCTGCAGAAGCCTGTCATTGCCTCGGTCAACGGCTTCGCGGTCGGTGGAGGCCAGGTGCTGCAGGTGATGTGCGACATGACCATCGCCAAGGAAAGCGCCGTCTTCAGGCAGGTCGGGCCGATGATGGGCAGCTTCGACGCGGGGTACGGAACGTGGTATCTCGAAGATCTCGTCGGCAAGAAGAAGGCCAAGGAGATGTGGTTCACCAATCCCAGGCTGTCGGCGCAGGAGGCACTCGCGCTGGGCCTGATCAACAAGGTCGTCCCGGACGACCAGTTGCGCGAAGAAACCACGCGCATGGCCATGCAGGTGTGCGAACGTGGCGCGTTCGCTCTGGCGGCCGTCAAGGCCGCCTTCACCGCTCGGCATGGCGGGGTCGGCGGGCTTGCACGGGTGAGCCACGATCTGCTGCTCAGGCTCTACCTCGAGACGGACGAATCGAAGGAACTGGGCGAGGCGTTCCGCGGCAAGCGCAAGCCCGATCCGGACAAGATGGGCCACTGAAGCAACGCATCATGACCACGCTGTTGACCCTGCACGACCCAGCTGCTGCGCGCGCGTTCTACGAAGCGGGCCACTGGTGCGACGACACGCTCTATTCGCTGCTGGTGAAGCACGCGCACGAACGCCCCGACGCCTTTGCATTGCGCGACAGCTGCGCCCGCCTCACGTGGCGCACGCTGCTGGCCCAGGTCGACCTGCTGGCGGCCGACCTGCACGGCGCGGGCATGCGCCGCGGCGACCGGGTGGCCATCTGGTTGCCCAACCGGGTCGAATGCGCAGTCATCATGCTTGCCTGCTCGCGCAACGGCTATGTGTGCAACCCGTCGCTGCACCAGAACTACACCGGCGCCGACGTGATGTCGCTGCTCGAACGCACGGGCTGCGCAGCCCTGTTCGCGCAGGCCGAGTACGGCGCCGATGGCGAGCGCTTCGACATCTTCGCCGCAGTCGAGGGCCTGCCGAAGATGAAGCGGTTCTACCGCTTCTCGAAAGACCGTGATGCGAAGGCGCCACTGCCATCGGCCGGTGGCGACCACGCCGTCGACGCGCCGCCGGTGGACACCAACCCGGACAAGGTCTGCTACCTCGCCTTCACCTCGGGCACCACCGGTGCCCCGAAGGGTGTGATGCATTCCGACAACACGCTCCTGGCCAATGCCCGCGCCATGGTCCGCGACTGGGGCCATGACCCGTCCACGATCCTGTGCTCGCTGAGTCCGCTGTCGCACCATATCGCCACGGTCGCCGTGCTGCAGTCACTGGTGGCCGGTTTCGAGCTGGTGATCAACGACCCACCTCCGGGCGTCAAGCCACTCGACTGGATCCTGCAAACCGGCTCTACCTACGTGATGGGTGTGCCGACCCACGGCATCGACATCCTGGCCGAAGCACGCCGCCGGGGGCTGCGTGACATGGGTGCGGTACGCATCTTCTACATGGCAGGTGCACCCATTGCGCCGGAGCTCTGCCATGGCTTCCTCGACATGGGCATTGCCACCCTCAACGTGTACGGCATGACCGAGAACGGCTCGCACCAGTACACGCTGCCTGACGATCCGGTCGAAGTCGTGACCGGTACCTGCGGACGGGCCTGTGCGGGGTATGAGACACGGCTGTGGAATGCCGAGAACCCCGACATCGAAGCCGCTCCAGGCGAGATCGGGGAGATCGGCACGCGCGGCGCACTGCTCACGCTCGGCTATTTCGACAACCAGTTCGCCACCGAGTCTTCGTTCAACGCGAGCGGCTGGTTCATGAGTGGCGATCTCGGCCGGCTCGACGCGCATGGCAACCTGCAGATCGTCGGGCGCAAGAAAGACCTGATCATTCGGGGTGGCCACAACATCCACCCCGCGCATATCGAGAACCTCGCCATGAAGCACCCCGGCGTGCTGAAGGCGGCGGCGTTTCCGATCGCCGATGCCCGGCTGGGCGAGCGCGTCTGCCTGGCGGTGATTCCGCGCCAGGGCGCGCAGGTCGACGCCCAGGCGATGCTGGAACACCTCGATGCTGCCGGCCTGTCGCGCTACGACATGCCGGAGTACTGGGTTACTCTGGAAGCCTTTCCGCTGACCGCCAGCGGTAAGGTGCTCAAGCGCGAACTCATCGAGATGACCCGGACAGGTGCCATCGTCGCGCAGGCGATCCGGCGTGCCGCTGTACGTGCTGCTACCGAGGCCTGATGCCATGTCGATCCAACTGACGCGCATTGAAGAATTCGCCCTGATCACGATCGATCGCCCGGAGGCGCTCAACGCGCTGTCCTTCTCGCTGATCGCCGACCTTGGCGCTGCGATCGACAAGGTCGCGGGCACCGATGCCCGTGCGCTGCTCATCACCGGCAGCGGCCCGAAGGCGTTTTGCGCGGGCGCCGACATCAAGGAGCTCACCGGGCGGTCGATGCAGGCCCAGCATGACGGTGCGCTCTTCGGCCAGACGACATTCGCCAGGCTCGATCGCCTGCCGATGCCATCGATCGCGCTCATCAACGGGTTCGCCTTCGGCGGCGGCCTGGAGCTGGCGATGGCGTGCACGTTCCGGCTGGCCACTGCCAACGCGAAGATGGGGCTGCCCGAAGTGAGGCTCGGTCTCATACCCGGCTATGGCGGCACGCAACGGCTGGCACGCCTGATCGGCGAGTCGCGCGCGATGGAGATGATCCTCACCGCGCGCACGCTCACCGCGAACGACGCGCTGCAGGTGGGCCTGGTGAACCGCCTCATCGGCGCCGATCCGCTCGCCGAGGGCATTGCCTTCGCACGCGAGTTCTCCGGCTTCAGCCTGCCAGTACTCGCACTTGCCCGGTCGGCGATCTCCCGAGGCATGGACATGCCGCTCCAGGATGGCTTGCGGCTGGAGGCCGATCTGTCGACGCTGGCTTTCCAGACAGAAGACGCAGCCGAGGGAATGGATGCATTCAGCGCCAAACGCAAGCCCGAGTTCAAGGACCGATAGCCGTGAATATGCCGACGCATGAACGGGTGGTTGCAGTGACTGGCGCGAGCCGCGGCATCGGGGCGGCGATTGCCGTCGAACTGGCACGCCGCGGTTTCACGGTCGCCTGCCTCACGCGCAAGGGGCTGGGCGTGGAGACGCCAGTGCCGGCGGGGTTGGCCGGACGCCTGCTCAGCGTTCAATGCGACGTGACCGACGAGCAAAGCCTCGCGCAAGCGTTCGATCGCGTCGCCTCCGAGGCCGGGGGGCTGCATGCGCTGGTCAACAATGCGGGTATCCATGTCGAGTCGCCCAGCAACCAGATGACTTCGGAAAGCTTCGAGCAGGTGATGGCTACCAACACCACCGCGGTGTTCGCTGCCTGCCGGCTGGCCTATCCGCACCTGCTGAAGGCTGGCTCCGGCATGATCGTCAACATCGGGTCTTTCTTCGACCGGATCGGTGTCAAGCGCAACCTCGCCTACTGCGCGTCGAAGGCGGCGGTTGGTGCCATCACACGCTGCCTCGCCGTCGAGTGGGCGAGCAAGGGCATTCGCGTGATAGACATCGCGCCCGGCTACATCCAGACCGACCTCAACCGGGCGGTGCTCGACAGTGGCCCGCTCCACGACTACCTGAAGCGGCGCATCCCCGGCGGGGCGCCCGGCGCAGCGGAGGACGTGGCGCGACTGATCGGCGCGCTCCTGGCCGAAGACATTCCTTTCCTCACGGGCGAGACGATCTATCTCGACGGCGCACAAGGCATCGCGCACTGACATGAACGTGCTGACCCGGCTCGACCGCACGATCAATCTCTCCGACGACGAGCAGATGCTGCTCGAAAGCGTACGTGCACTCTCACGCGACCTGATCGCACCGAACGCGCAGCAGATCGACCGGACGGGTGTCTTTCCCCAGGACAACGTCGACGCGATCAACGCGCTGGGCCTCAACGCCATGTTCATCCCCGAGGCCTACGGGGGTGCGCCGATGTCGTATACCGCCTACCTCGAGTGCGTGCGCGAACTGTCCAAGGCCTGCGCGTCCACGGGCGTGATCTGGGCGACCAACTTCCATGCGATCAAGCCATTGATCGACTTCGGAACCGAAGCGCAGAAGCAGCGACTGCTGCCGGTGATGGTCGACGGCGGCCTTGCCTCGCTGACGATCACCGAGCCATCGGCAGGCTCCGACGCCACCGGCATGCGAACGTCGTTCACGCCGGACGGCGACGATATCGTGGTCGACGGCTCCAAGATCTTCATCACCAACGGCGCCCATGCCGACCTTTATCTGGTCTTCGGCAAGTGGAGCACGATCGAAGACAGCAAGGCATCCATCTCCGCGCTGATCGTCGAGAAAGGAACGCCAGGGCTGTCGGTGGTGCGCGAGGAAGACAAGATGGGCCTGCGCGCCTCGAGCACCGCCGCCCTCAGCTTCGAGTCGTGCCGCGTGCCGAGGGCGAACCTGCTCGGCGCGCCAGGCGACGGCCTGCGTATTCTGCTTGCTTCGCTCAACAAGTCACGCCCGAGCGTGGCGGCCCACGCCCTGGGCATCGCGCGCGCCGCTTTCGAGGACGCAGTCGCCTACATCAACGAGCGGCGGCAGTCCGGCCGCCGTATCGTCGAGTTCCAGGGCATCCAGTTCATGCTGGCCGACATGGCCACCGACCTTGCCATGTGCGAGCGCTGGCTGTGGCATGTCGCCGCGCTGGTCGACGCCGAGGCGTCCGACTTCGGCATCGAAGCGTCGATGCTGAAGTTGCGTGCGTCCGACCTGGCGATGCGTATCACCACCGACGCAGTGCAGCTGTTCGGTGGCTACGGATACATCCGCGACTATCGCGTTGAGCGCTTGATGCGCGATGCCAAGATCACCCAGATCTGGGAAGGAACCAACCAGGTACATCGCCAGCTGATCGGGCGGAGTTTCATGCGGAAGTAGATCGACACCGGCCCAGACAACATCCACGGGAGCAACAGACTCCTGGCCGGTCCACTCAAGCGCTGGAGGAGATTACAGATGGATCATCTGAAGACATCATTGCTGGTTGCAGGGTTGGTCGCTTCGACCGGGTGCCTGGCTCAGGCGCCCGCGTTCCCGTCCAAACCGGTCCGGATCATCGTTCCATATGCAACCGGCGGTTCGACCGACATGGTCATGCGAACCATCGCACCGCGGCTGGCCGAAGACTTCGGACAGCCGGTGGTGGTCGACA